>CALZAP010000268.1 GCA_945614335.1 uncultured Prevotella sp. | reverse complement strand
AGTTCTCGTCGATGCTCTCACGCAACGGCATCGACCAGCCGGCATGGAGCGCACTTACCTCCATGGACGACATCAACAAGTTTATCGACGAGGTGGGCTTCCCCGTTCTCGTACGCCCGTCATACGTGCTCTCCGGTGCCGCCATGAACGTGTGCTCCAACCAGGAGGAGCTTGAGAAGTTCCTGCGACTGGCTGCCAACGTGAGCGAAGACCATCCTGTGGTGGTGAGCCAGTTTATCGAACACGCAAAGGAAGTGGAGATGGACGCTGTGGCAAAGAACGGCGAAATCATCGCCTATGCCATCTCTGAACACATAGAGTTCGCCGGAGTCCACTCAGGCGACGCCACCATACAGTTCCCGCCGCAGAAACTCTACTGCGAGACAGTGCGCCGCATCAAGCGAGTGAGCAAGAAAATAGCGCAGGAACTCCACATCAGCGGACCGTTCAACATTCAGTTCCTCGCCAAGGAAAACGACATCAAGGTGATAGAGTGCAACCTCAGGGCCTCACGCTCGTTCCCGTTCGTGAGCAAGGTGCTGAAGATAAACCTCATCGAACTGGCAACAAAGGTGATGCTCGGACTGCCTGTCGAAAAACCTCACAAGAGCCTCTTCGACCTCGACTACGTGGGCATCAAGGCAAGCCAGTTCTCGTTCAACCGACTGCAGAAAGCCGACCCCGTACTGGGTGTCGACATGGCTTCTACAGGTGAGGTGGGCTGCCTCGGCGACGACACCAGCACAGCCCTTCTCAAGGCCATGCTCTCAGTGGGCCACCGCATCCCGGAGAAGACCATACTCCTCTCCACGGGTAGCGCAAAGCAGAAGGCGGAAATGCTCGACGCCGCCAGGATGCTCGTCGACCACGGCTACAAACTCTACGCCACCGGCGGCACCTCACGCTATCTCACCGACAACGGCATCGACAACAGCCTCGTCTACTGGCCCTCTGAGGAAGGCAAGCCACAGGCCCTCGACATGCTACACAACCACGAGATAGACATGGTGGTGAACATACCTAAGGACCTCACCGCCGGCGAGCTCACCAACGGCTACAAGATACGCCGTGCCGCCATCGACCTCAACGTCCCGCTCATCACCAACAGCCGCCTCGCCTCGGCCTTCATCTATGCTTTCTGCAACGTCGGAAAGGAAGGAATAGGCATCAAGAGCTGGGAGGAATACAAATAACAAAACGCCACAATAAGCGGTAAAATCAGTGGGCAACGCACGTTTTTCGGGCGTTGTCCACTGTTTCTTTCCACCTTTTTGCTCATTTTTTAGCAAAAAAGTTGCAAGATTGAAAAAAAAGGTGTATTTTTGCACCTGTTTAAGTAACAATACTAGCTTATGGATTTTGGCGATAATTTTGAATCAACGATAAACCGCAGTGAATATCGGATACTCGTGGTTGACGACGTGATAAGCAATGTCTTGCTATTGAAGATATTGCTTACAAATGAAAAGTTCCAGGTGACAACGGCTAACAATGGAACAAGTTGTATCGAAACTGCTAAAAAGGAACATCCCGACCTCATCCTGCTCGACGTGATGATGCCGGACATTAGCGGATTCGACACTGCCGTCGAACTGAAGAAAGACCCAAACACTGCCGACATACCCATCATCTTCCTCACTGCACTCAACAGCCCTGCCGACCTCGTACACGGATTCCAGGTGGGTGCCAACGACTTCCTTACAAAGCCTTTCAACAAGGAAGAGCTCATCATGCGTGTCATGCACCAGATATCGCTCGTGGCTGCCAAGAGAATCATCGTGCAGCAAAACGAGGAGCTGAGAAGAACCATCAGCAACCGCGACAAGATGTACTCCGTAATAGCTCACGACCTGCGATCGCCAATGGCAAGCATACGTATGGTGCTCAACCTCGTCGTACAGACCGTCTCACCCGAAGCCATCGGACCGGAGATGTACTACCTCATCGACAAGGCAAACAAGGAAACGGAGGAAACCCACGACCTGCTCGACAACCTCCTGAAGTGGACAAAGAGCCAGACAGGACGTCTGAAGGTGGCATACCAGGACTTCGAGGTGATGGACGTGGTGACTGGTGTCTACGGCATCTTCACCATGATTGCCGAGACAAAGAAAATTGCACTCACCATGGAGGAAAACGCACCAGGACTGAAGGTGCATGCCGACAAGGACATGCTCAACACCGTGGTCAGAAACTTCCTCAGCAATGCCATCAAGTTCACACCCGAGGGCAGCGCCATCGAAATAGTGGTTGACAAGAAAGACGACTTCGCGAAAATCAGCATCAGGGACCATGGTGTTGGTATCGCCCCCGACCGTTTAGAAGGCCTCTTCCACAAAGGCGAGACAACATACGGCACAAACAACGAGGAAGGTAGCGGACTCGGACTCCAGCTCTGCAAAGACTTCGCAGAGAAAAACGGTGGCGACGTAATGGTGGAGTCGGTACTCGGAGAAGGAAGTACGTTCAGCGTATTGGTACCGCTGCTGAAGGAGAATTAAGAATGAGGAGAGAGGAGTGAGGAATGAGGAGAGAGGAGTGAGGAGTGAGGAGTGAGGAATGTTTTGGAGGGAAGAGGGAAGAAGGTAGAGGGTAGAGAAGTGATTCGAGCCTCAAAAACTGGGCATGTCTCAGTATTGTCTTAACTCCTTAACTCCTTAACTCCTGAAAAAACTCCTTAACTCCTTAACTCCTAAATAAGTTCATCAGAATAATATTTTTATAAATTCATAAACAACAAAAAGAAATGAAAGCATTTGTTTTCCCAGGACAGGGAGCACAGTTCACAGGTATGGGCAAAGACCTGTACGACAACGATCCGAAAGCCAAGGAGCTTTTCGAAAAAGCCAACGAAATACTTGGCTACAGGATAACCGACATCATGTTCGAAGGAACCGACGACGAACTCAAGCAGACTAAGGTGACACAACCTGCAGTCTTCCTCCACAGCGTTATCAAGGCCATCAGCCTCGGCGACGACTTCCAGCCTTCTATGGTTGCAGGCCACTCCCTCGTGCTTCTGGAGAAGATGGAGGCGTGTGTAAAGAGCCTGATGGTGAAG
>CALZAP010000267.1 GCA_945614335.1 uncultured Prevotella sp. | reverse complement strand
TCAAAGCGCGTGTGGAACTTCACCGGGCTTGTCTTTGTCGGATACGGCGCAGACCAGATTTTCCCCGCAATATACGAGATAGGCATAGACATCGCCTACGACGGAAGGCTGCGGCTGATTGAGAACGAGGACTCGTACAGTGCCATCACAGCCGTTGACAAACAGTCTGAGATAATGAGTTTCGCGCAGGACGATGTCATAAAGACACTCCTTAAAGGGCTTGCGCCCAACATAAAAGAGCAATACGACAGCGTGATCGGCAACGGGCTTGACGCAATGAAAGGCAATGCGATGGACATCATGAAAAGTGCGAAAGTCCCGCCTGCGATACGTGAGAAAATCGGCAAAATGGACAATACGGAAATCTTGGACAAAATAAATGAAGACATGGACGATTACATCGCCTTTGAATACATCTTCGGGCTATATAATTCCGTGGCATACTTCAATGTCCAGGATATGGCGACAATGGCAGAGAGCCTCATCTCCGTCACGAAACTCCAGCGACACATAACATCATCCGAGGAGACGGTCGGCGGTCCTATCGACGTCGCTGTCATAACGCGCTCCGAAGGCTTTACATGGGTAAGGCATAAAACCTGGGCGGGTGATAGTGCTGGGCAATAAGCAATATTATCTGATTTCATAACCTCAAAAAATACCTTTTGCGAGTTCATGCAGCGAAGGGTGACACACATAAACCGAGGTGTCAAAATAGATTAAGGGATACAGCCGCGGCAGACCGTCCCACATGGCAAAAGCAAGTCTGTCAGTGAAAAAAGACGGAGAAAAGTTTGGCTGTTTACTTAGAAATTAATACTTTTGCGGACAGATAAGATGCAAAACAGAAACATTCTATCCTTGTCGAGATTGAGAATCACATCTGTCGCCATACGGGAAAGTCATTCCTTTTTGCACACTAAACATGATAGACACAGAAACACGACCGGCTAACTTTCATATACTATGATACGAGGAAAAACAAAATTCAAATGCGACGACTGCGGCCACACCTTCAAGGCGTTTGACATAGAGCTTGCCGCCACGGCATACTCCCAACCCATGCCCTGCCCCAACTGCGGCAGCCGTCACACCATGCCCGTCTCCTTCTTCGGATGCACTGACCGGGAGACGTACAAGACGATATGGGAAATGATGGACAAGAAATAACGAGAAACAAACTATAAGATTATGAACGACAACAAACAACTCCCATCCACCACCGGAGCCTGGGTGCTCATGGTGCTCTGCCTGCTGTATGGCGTAAGCCCCGTTGACATAATCCCCGACATTCCCGTCGTCGGCCAGATTGATGACTTGATTATTCTGGCGTCAGGCGGACTGAACCTTGTGCAACGCTATATGGAGCGTGCCGAATCCTCTCTCGCCACCGTCGTGAAAGTAGTGAAATGGATAGTCATCGCCCTCGGCGCTATAGTCATCCTCCTTCTCGCCCTGTTTGCGGTGGCGATAGTGAATTTGTTTATGTAATGTAACACCTTTCTATTTTCTACATATGACAACTGTGTTAATTATTATTTGTGTTTGTGCTTTTTGTACACTATCCTGAATATCATTTTGGATATACAGGAAGAAGTATATTCCAATAAGAAACTGAAGAAGACTCTGCATGAATGTTGCATTATTATAACACAGAATGCCTGCAAGAAAAACGATAGTGTTTTCACGGCATATGAAGAGATACATTAATCGTATTATCCCTCGTTTATTATGATAATGATATCGTGAAGTACTTTCAACAACAAATCAAGGAGCGCACGGGGTGGTCGGATGACATCGTGCGCTTCCTCCACTCCCGTGAGGAGGCGGAGGTTTATATTGGGGCGGGGCTGGTGGAGCGGCGCATCGGCGACAGGGCTGCCCTTGTCAGGACGGATATTGACTGGCGTGCCTTCAACTGCCGACAGGAATGGCTCAAGCAGAAGTTTGCCGACTGGGACAAGTGGCAGGACTATAACAATGCCGACCTCATTGGGGAAGGATGGCCGCCGCGCGACAGCAACGGCGACCCGTATGAGCTTCATCATATCGGGCAGAGACAGGACTCGCCATTTGCCGAACTGACCTGGCAGGAGCACATGGGCGGCGGCAACAACGTCATACTGCATCCTAACAGGGAATCGGTCATCGACCGCCAGCAGTTCGACGACGAGAAGTCACGCTATTGGCAGGACCGCTTCAAGGCTTTCACGAAGAGTGAACTGGCTGAGATATACGGCCGGTAAACGCGTAATTGAATTATTCTTGCTTATGGACATACATTTAAGGAGACAGATAATGTGCATTACGCTCTTTCTCTCGCTCTCCGCCTTCTGTTGCGGAAACGTTGTGGAGAATGCGAGGGCAAGGCGTGCCGCTGATGTCAGCGGGGTGGGGCAGGGCAAACAGAATGTTCAACCTAAAAATTATAATGTTATGCCACAGATAGTAAACTTGGGCAGGGAACTCGTGCGTATCAATGTGCAGAAGAACAGTGTGGAATGTTCGCAGAACGGCGGCAGGAGCTGGGTGACACGCTGCAGCAACAGCTCGTATGGCACATTCCGGGATTTGCTGGAGTATGACGGTGAGCTTCTTGCCTGCACCAGCAAGGGTCTGTACGTGAGCACCAACGGCGGGCGCTCGTTTGCTCCACGGTGCACCAACAGCTCTTACGGCGAGTTTCTCAACCTTTCGGACGGCGGTTCGGGACTCCTCGCCAACACCACGAAGGGTCTCTACTACTCCCGCAACGGCGGACGTTCGTGGGTGAAGAGGTGACGGCGCATCTGCAAACAGACAGATTCTATTCTCCCCACGAAACGTGTTTGTGCAAGCTGTGACACAGTCCCGTTCAACGACAACAGTGACTACTGTGACACCGTGAGCGCCACTGTGCCACACAGACAGCTGACCCTGCCGTCTTGAAACGCTGTGGGGTTAGGAAGACGAATGTAAAAAGGTTACAAACCGTGCGTATTGGTGCAGGGTTTGTAGCCTTTTTTTTGTTGAGTCGTTCT
This sequence comes from uncultured Prevotella sp., assembly GCA_945614335.1. Taxonomy (GTDB): domain Bacteria; phylum Bacteroidota; class Bacteroidia; order Bacteroidales; family Bacteroidaceae; genus Prevotella. The sequence goes on along the minus strand of CALZAP010000267.1, from coordinate 47 downwards.
GACGGAGAGATATGCTTGGCGGCAGGGGTTGAGGGGCTGCAATGCCA
>CALZAP010000266.1 GCA_945614335.1 uncultured Prevotella sp. | reverse complement strand
TGACTAAGATAAGCGGCGGAATATTCGGCGAACAGGCTTCGGCACAGGCTGAGAACTTCAAGAAACTCCTGCTCACCATGAGCGACGACATACGTGTCATACTCATCAAGATATGCGACCGACTCCATAACATGCGTACATTGGCAAGCCAGCCGGCAAACAAGCAGTACAAGATTGCCGGCGAGACGCTTTATCTCTACGCCCCACTTGCCAACCGCCTCGGACTTAACAAGATAAAGACTGAGCTTGAAGACCTGAGCTTCAAATACGAGCATCCCGACGAGTATGCGGCTATAGAGAGAAAGCTCGCCTCCACCCAGGCGTCGCGACATGAACTCTTCGACCTGTTTACTACTCCCATAGAGCAGGCGCTCGACAATATGGGCATAAAATACGTGATAAAGGAACGTGTGAAAAGTCCGTACTCCATCTGGAACAAGATGCAGAACAAGCATGTCTCGTTTGAGGAAATTTACGACATCCTTGCCGTGAGAATCATATTCACACCGAAACACAGGGAAGACGAAATCAACGAGTGCTTCAACATATATGTTGCCATCAGCCAGATATACAAGTCGCATCCCGACCGACTGCGCGACTGGCTCAACCATCCAAAGGCCAATGGCTATCAGGCGCTTCATGTCACACTGATGTCGAAACAGGGACGATGGATTGAGGTGCAGATAAGGTCTGACCGTATGGACGAAATAGCGGAACAGGGATTTGCCGCACACTGGAAATACAAGGAGGGAGGAGAAATAGAGTTCACCGAAGACGAGGGCGAACTCAACGAGTGGCTCCACACCATCAAGGAGATACTCGACGACCCGCAGCCAGACGCCATGGACTTCCTCGACGCCATAAAGCTCAACCTCTTCGCGTCTGAGATTTTCGTCTTTACGCCTAAGGGCGAGATAAAGACCATGCCGGCCGGATGTACGGCCCTCGACTTCGCCTTCTCGATACACACCTTCCTCGGAAGCCATTGTATCGGTGCAAAGGTAAACCATAAACTCGTGCCGCTGAGCCATAAGCTGCAGAGTGGAGACCAGGTGGAAATCCTTACCTCAAAGTCACAACACGTACAGCAGTCGTGGATCAATTTCGTGTCTACGGCAAAGGCGAAGGCAAAGATACAGGCCATACTACGACGCGACGGAAGGGAGACACAGAAGCAGGGTGAGGAACAGCTGCGCTCGTTCTTTAAAGCCAACGACATAGAGTATACCACGGCGGCTGTCGACCAGCTTGCTGCCTTCCACAACGTGCCAAAACGCGAAGACTTCTTGATTGGCGTTGGCGAGAAAACCATCATACTCGGTGAGAAAGACATCGACGAACTCTCGGGCAAACGAAAGGAAACCGCTGGAAAGGGATGGAGAAAGTTTGTTCCGTTCCTCAAGACGGGAAAAAACAAGAAGGCGGATGAGCAGGGTGCTCCAAAGTTGATAGTCGTAGATGACAAACTCAACAAGAAGAAACCCATTTTCATCACCGAAACAAACATCTCGCAATATAAGTTCATGCACTGCTGTCACCCTATTCCCGGCGACGATGTGCTCGGATTTATCGACAACAAGAAGCAGATTGAAATCCACAAGCGTGCCTGCCCGGTGGCTGCACGTCTGAAGTCGAGCTTCGGCAATCGTATCCTCGACGCCAAGTGGGAAATGCACAAGACTCTCTTCTTCGACGCTACGGTTCAGATAAAGGGCATCGACCGCATCGGACTGCTCAACGAGGTGACCAACGTCATCTCCCGTCAGATGAATGTCAACATCCACACCGTCAACATCACATGCGACGACGACATCTTCGACGGAAAGTTCGAAATCCGTGTCCATGACCGTGAAGACGTGAAGATTCTGATGGACAACCTGAAGAAAATCACAGGATTGCAGGAAGTAAGTCAAATAATGTAAATGTAAATGAAGAATATTCTTCATTCTTCACTTATAAAATCAGTATTATGAAGGCAATATTTTTTTCTCTTATGGCACTGCTGTCGATCACAGCTTCTGCCGCAAACAAATACGATAATCCTGACACTCTCGTCGTGGCACGCGACGGGACAGGGGAGTTCCGGAATATTGACGACGCCATTGAGGTGTGTCGTGCGTTTATGGACTACCATAAGGTGATTTACGTGAAGAAAGGTGTGTATAAGGAAAAACTTATCATTCCTTCCTGGCTCACCAATATTGAAATATGTGGCGAGGACAGGGACAACACCATCATCACTTGGGACGACCATGCTAATATCAAGACACAGGAAAGACCCAACGGCATGGGCACCTTCAGAACCTACACGCTGAAAATCGAAGGTAGCCACATCATGCTGAAGAACATCACAGTGGAAAACAACTCGGCGAGGCTCGGACAGGCTGTGGCACTTCATACCGAAGGCGACGGCCTCACATTCGTCAACTGCCGCTTCCTCGGACATCAAGACACTGTATACACCGGAGTGGCTGGCAGCCGACAGCTGTTCGACAACTGTTACATAGAAGGCACCACCGACTTCATCTTCGGTCCGGGCACGGCATGGTTTGAGAACTGTGAGATACACTCAAAGGCCGACTCTTACATCACAGCCGCCTCCACGCCCAAGGACCAGCCCTACGGCTACGTGTTCCACAACTGCCGTCTTACCGCCGACTCCAACGTGACGAAGGTATATCTCGGCCGTCCATGGCGCGACTATGGCTACACGCTCTTCATCAATTGCGACCTCGGTGGCCATATTCGTCCCGAAGGCTGGCACCATTGGCAGAAAAACCGTGAGCAGACTGCCCGCTACCTCGAATACCGCAACCACGGTGCCGGTGCCGAAATAAAAAATAGGGTGGCATGGAGCCGCCAACTCACCGACAAAGAAGCACGCCAGATAACCATAGATAACGTAATAGGCAACATTTCTCTCCGAACAACCATTTTCGGCCGAGGAAGCCGAATAAACAAACTATATAATAAAAGAAATCAATAATTAATTTAATTTATACTAACTAAAAAAGACAAACGTATGAAACAACAGCTCAAGAGAGCCTCAGTGGCTCTGCTCATGACGAT
>CALZAP010000265.1 GCA_945614335.1 uncultured Prevotella sp. | reverse complement strand
ATGCATGTCTTGATAGGAGGAATGATGAGCGGTGCAGGACTGGGCATCGTGTTCTCTCACAACGGCTCCACGGGAGGCACCGACATTCTTGTGGCCTTGCTTGGGAAATACACCAGGATGAGCTTCGGGCGTGCGATGCAGATGATAGACATGTGTATCATAGCGTCGTCATACTTCCTCTTCCACAGCATGGAGACCATCGTATACGGCCTCTGTTTCACTTTCGTGGCGGCATACGTGTGCGACTATATAATAAACGGTACACGACAGACGGTACAGTTCCTGATTATTTCCCAGAAGTATGACGAGATAGCCGACATCGTGAACAAGCGCATGCACCGTGGAGTGACTGTGATTCATGGCACTGGATGGTTTAAGAAAAGCGACGTGAAACTGCTTATCATCCTCACCAGGAAATATGAGTCGCAGGAGGTGTTCAACACCATAAAGCGTATCGACCCTAACGCCATGGTGTCGCAGTCGTTCTGCCAAGGTGTGTTTGGCGAAGGCTTCGACAAAATAAAGTAACGTCACGCCACACGTCGCCAAGCATGGCAGCTCCTCCGAAGCCCATGGTCTTGACGATTTCCAGATGATTAAGGAATATGCCGCCTAAAGCTATCACTCGCCCGTCGATGATACCGCTTTTGGCGGCATTTCTTATGTCGTCGGCCGAAAAGGCTGAACGGTAGCCTTGCTTGGAAATGCTGTCGAAAAGAGGACTGAGAAAGACATAGTCGCACGACTGTTTCCGTTGTTCCACTTCTGCCAACGAATGGCAGGAAGCAGACAAGAGTACAGATGCCGCACCTGTAGTTGACGGTGGGATAGGATTTCTTCCGTTCAGATGTACTCCACATCCATATTCCAAGGCAAGTTCATGACAGTCATGAAGCGAAAGTCTCTCATGCCACTTCCTGTCTATTTCCTCTATCAGTCTCCGATGCTCCCCTTCCGAAGCCCCAGGCTTACGAATATGCACACGGTCAACACCAGACTCGAAGAGCCTGTTAACCAACATGCCCTCGTCCGAAACGAACGAGGGCTGTGTTATCACGATAATCCTAAAGTCTATCACGAACTTTAATCTTTAATTCTTTAATCTTTAATTTCAAGCTATGCTTGACCACAGTCTTTCAATGAATGACTGATGCGGGCGGCACAGAAGTTTGGACCGCACATGGTGCAGAACTCACCTTCAGTCTTGTTTGAAGTCTTGTAGTATTCCAAGGCCTTCTCAGGATCGAGAGCCAGGTTGAACTGGTCTTTCCAACGGAATTCGTAGCGAGCCTTGGAAAGGGCGTTGTCGCGTACGGTGGCTCCCGGATGACCCTTGGCAATGTCGGCAGCATGGGCGGCAATCTTGTATGTCACCACACCGGCACGCACGTCGTCCTTGTCAGGAAGGGCGAGATGCTCCTTGGGAGTGACATAACAGAGCATGGCAGTGCCATACCAGCCTATCATGGCGGCACCTATAGCCGAGGTGATATGGTCGTAGGCAGGGGCGATGTCGGTGACGAGCGGGCCGAGGGTGTAGAAAGGCGCGCCATGGCATTTCTCTATCTGACGGTCCATATTGGCACGAATCTTCTGCATGGGCACATGACCGGGACCTTCGATGAAGGCCTGGACGTTCTTCGCCCACGCACGCTCAACGAGTTCGCCCATGGTGTCGAGTTCGGCAAACTGGGCAGCATCGTTGGCATCGTAGGTAGAGCCAGGACGGAGTCCGTCGCCAAGAGATATGGCAACGTCGTATTTTGCACAGATGTCGCAGATGTCGTCGAAATGGTCGTAGAGGAAGCTCTCCTGTTGGTGAACCATACACCACTTGGAGATGATGCTGCCGCCACGGCTCACCATACCCGTAAGACGTCCCTGGGAGAGAGGCACGTTTTTCAGGCGAATGCCACAGTGTATTGTAAAGTAGTCCACACCCTGCTCACACTGTTCCACGAGAGTGTCGCGGAATATCTCCCAAGTAAGGTCTTCCGCCTTTCCGTTCACCTTTTCAAAAGCCTGATACATAGGCACTGTGCCTACGGGAACGGGGCAGTTGCGAAGAATCCACTCTCGAGTCTCGTGGATGTTCTTGCCCGTTGAGAGGTCCATAAGAGTGTCGCCGCCCCATTTGCAGCTCCATACAGCCTTCTCCACCTCTTCCTCAATGCTCGAGTTAAGATGAGAGTTGCCGATGTTGGTGTTTATCTTCACGAGGAAGTCTGTACCGATAACCATCGGCTCAGCCTCGGGGTGATTGATGTTGGAAGGAATGACGGCACGTCCTGCTGCAACCTGCTGGCGCACAAACTCAGGAGTGATATGGGTCTCGATGCCCAGTTCCTTGCAGTTCATGTTTTCGCGTATGGCAACATATTCCATTTCCTCTGTGATTACGCCACGCTTGGCGAGTGCCATCTGTGTCTCACCCTCCTTGCGCTTTGCAATCCATGGTTGGCGCAGTTTTGGCAGACCTTTTTCGAGGTCTATTTCGACATTAGGGTCGCTATACGGACCGCTGGTGTCGTATATGTACACCGGTGCGTTTTCGCTGAAACGTTTCTCACCATTTTCAATTGTCACTGTAGGCGTAAGCGTCACTTTTCTCATGCCCACCTTCAGTTCCGGATGTATCACTCCGTTCATATACACCTTCTCAGAACTGGGATAAGTGATTTTGATGTTGTTGTTCATATCTTCTTTAATTCTTTAATTTTTTTAATTCTTTAATTCTTTATTGTCGCTTTCCGACAATAAAGATTTCATCATTGCCACGGGGTCGTCGGCATTCAATACCGTTCCGCTCACGGCAATCCCTTTCACTCCTGTTGCGAGTATGTTGTCGATGTCGTCGGCGGTGATGCCGCCAATGGCCACGACTGGAACATCCAATCCCGCCTTTTCCATTTTCTCCATGATGTCGCGATAGCCTTCGATACCAAGCACAGGAGAGAGGTTCTTCTTCGTGGTGGTAAAGCGGAACGGACCGCATCCGATATAGTCAACGCCCTGTGCCACCAATCGCTCAATGTCGTCAAAGGTGTTGGCAGTGCCTCCAATGATGAACTCCTCGCCAAGAACACGGCG
>CALZAP010000264.1 GCA_945614335.1 uncultured Prevotella sp. | reverse complement strand
CTTGTCAACTTGTCAACTTAAAATAAACAATATGAACTACACAGCAAATGAAAGCCGTTATGACAACGGCATGAAGTATGAAAGATGTGGCAACAGCGGAGTACTGCTGCCAAAGGTAAGCCTCGGGTTCTGGCATAATTTCGGCGGCGTAGACCCCTATGAGCGCAGCCGCGAGATAACACGCTACGCCTTCGACCACGGCATCACCCATTTCGACCTCGCCAACAACTACGGTCCTCCCTATGGCAGCGCAGAGGAGACATTAGGCCGACTGATGCAGGAAGACTTTGCGCCATACCGCGACGAACTGTTCATCAGCACCAAGGCAGGCTACGACATGTGGCCCGGACCCTACGGCAACTGGGGCTCGAGAAAATATCTCATGGCAAGCCTCGACCAAAGCCTGCGACGCATGCACCTCGACTATGTAGACCTTTTCTACAGCCACCGTTTCGACCCTGAAACCCCTATAGAAGAGACACTTCAGGCCATGGTCGACATCGTACGCCAAGGCAAGGCTCTATATCTCGGCATCTCACGTTGGCCAGCCGACGCACTTTCAAAGGCCATCGACTACCTTGCCGAGCGCGACACTCCACTGCTCATTTTCCAAGACAAGCTCAACATGCTCAACCGCGCACCCGAAACAAACGGCACCCTTGAGCTCTGCAAGAGTCGTGGAGTGGGTTTCATCTCCTTCTCCCCCTTGGCCCAAGGCCTTCTCACCGACCGCTATCTTCAAGGCATTCCCACCGACAGCCGCATGGCAAAAGAGAAATTCCTGCGCAAGGACATGCTCACCGAGGAGCTGTTCAACCAGCTGCAGGAATGGAACGAAGAAGCAAAAAAATGCGGACAAACGCTTGCAGAAAAAGCCCTGCGCTGGATTCTCAACCATGAAGGCGTGACATCGGTCTTGGTAGGCGCAAGCAGCGTTGCACAACTTGAGAAAAACCTCAAAGCAATGGAATGAGTTGAAAATGAAGAATGAAGAATGAAGAATGAAGAATGAAGAATGAAGAATGAAGAATGAAGAATAGCTGCGCCTTAGAACAATGCGCAGCTATTCAATTTTCAACTTTCAACTTTCAATTTTCTCAACTTCTGGAACATACCAGGGAAAAAGTCTCATCAACGCCTTGTCTTCTTCCGTCGCATTGACAACGTTGATCTCGATATCTTTCTCTTTCTTCAGCTTCTCCATCAGGGAGAAGAACACAATTTTCGAGTCGATGAGAATGCCCTTTTCCCCTGTGCCGACGAGGATGCAGCCTCGGGTGTCGTTCGGGTAGTTGCCCGGATGGATTTGTATTCCGCTGAAGTGTGGCACATTTTGCAGCCACGGGACGTTACGTTTCCGTTTCGGCGACCACGCCACCTTCACCTTGTATGTGCCTTCCGGTATTGCGGTCTTGCCTTGTGTTTTCTGCTCCTTGCTCCAGTCTATGCAATGCGGCTCAAGCGTGTCGCAGAAATATCCCATGTCGTCCAAATAAAGCTCGCCAAGAGTCCTGTCTTTGGCAAAATGCTTTCTTACTAATGTCATTTTCATAATGGTATGGCTTTAAAATCAAACTGTTTAACTGTTTAACTGTTTTGTTTGCACTTCTTGATTATATCATCATAACTATCAAACTCAACGAGTCTTCTTGTTCTCCATGACGAGAGTTGTGCTTTTACATTCGATAACTTTACAGCTTTTCCCAGTCGCTTTCGCACAATTATCAAATCATCTATCTTAAACTCGTCACCTAAAAGAGTAAGCATGTTCATCGGTCCAGTCTTAGCGGTGGCGTTGTCTTCCTCACTGAACGCATCGTCGAGCATTTTTCCTATCACGTGCATCTTCACCCATAGGTCATAGCGCAACGACCACTCCATGTATTCCTGAATCTCCTTCGTCCACTTCTCGCCGTTCATCACGTAGAGCATCATGCCCTTCAGCCATGCAATCACAGTGGCGCGATAACTCAACACGAGATAAGGCTCAGAGCCGTAGAGCGATGCAAGCTGCTCGTTCTCGTCGCAAAGCTGCTCAGCGAATTTGTTGCACTTCGGACAGGAGATTTCGCCCGACAGCGAGGAGAGCTTTTGCGTCAGCTTCCTCACCTCTTCTATATATGCCGTGTCATACTCCTTGAACACTGGTCGCTTTGCGTCATTAGGCTTGATGATGGTCGAAAGAGACAGGCGAGTCACTGTTCCCGTGGTCATTTCACGGCAGAAGAACTGCTGGAAGTTGCGGTTTGTCGTGGAGGCGTTGAAGTTGAAGCGCAGCGGGGCTATTCCGGTCACAGAATCTGCTCCCACTCTTTCCTGGCCATGCTTGGAATTGTCAAAAGCTTTCCGGATTATCACGCTCACCTCGCTCGACGTTCCTCTCGACGTAATCTTCTTCAAGGTGTCGAGCTCGTCCACCGATGTGTAGAGATATCGTTGTCCGTTCTTGTCGGCGTCGTATACTCGCTGGTTGAACACGGCATCGGTCAAGTTGTCGATGAGCACCTGAACGCAGATGTCTGTCGGTCGAGGGTCACGCTTTTGCTTCGAGGCGGGGTTCTTCTGTTTCCACTCCGACTCCCTCTCACGGTTCGACTCGTCTCTCTTCACCAGTTCGTCGAGAATGATGCTTATGGGTTTCCTCACGCATCCCTTTCCGATTGACATTGGCGCGGTCAAGACCGACATAAATGTCGGCTCATGCTCCACTCCGTCCCAGTAGCGGAACTTCACGCCGTGGACGTAAGTGGAGAGAGGTGCGAACACCGCCTCACACACCGCCGGCCTGTACATCTCCGGCACCTTCGACGAAAGCATTCCCAGCGGATATGGCAGCTTTTTCGGCATTTTGGGTGGCAGTTCATTCTCCGTCTCGAAGTCCACCTTCCCCTCCGGTTTCTTTTCTTTCCTGTAAAGCGCCTCCAGCACCTTCTGCAGCTTATAGCTCACTCCCTTCCGCGGCTCGTCCAGCGCATTTTGCAACGTCTTCACATACTCCTCTTCCGAGAAGTTGTCATACCTCGGTATCACCTGTTTCATAAACTCGAGGTCGTAGTTGCAGATGCTCCGCAGAGCCTTGGCAAGTTCAAACG
>CALZAP010000263.1 GCA_945614335.1 uncultured Prevotella sp. | reverse complement strand
TTTTCAGTTCTGCCTTTACGCCAATGGATGATGTTGTTGCCTTGTTTGCCATTTATCAGTTATTTTGTGAAAACATGCGGTATTCAAATTCTGTCTCTGTCTGTTTCAGCTTGCCGTCGAGCTTAGTGCCGAGGGTGGTTTCCCCATTCAGGTAAATCTGCTTAAACGGCTTATAGTCCACAGAGTCGAGGAATGTCGTCACTTGTTCGTCAGTCACCTGCGAGGTCTTTCGCCATATTGCCATTGTGCGTTTCCCCTTGCGTGTCGTTCCCATCACCACCTGCATACCGTCAGCCAGCCACAGCACCTTCTCCACGTTCAGGCCTATGAGATAGTTGAATGTCTCCACCACGTCGATGGTTTGTTCTCTTGTCTCGTTGCCGCGTGTTATCTTCATCTTCACGTCAAATGGGTCTGCCATCCAGTCGGTGTGCATCCAGTTATGCTGCGACTGCATGTCCATCACGTATCCAATGGTGTCGGGGGCTATCTTCTCCTCATACCATTCACCTTCCTTGGGCTCGCGGTAAAGGTTGTTCAGCGTGTCTTCGTATTGCTCAAGGCGGATGTACTTGACAATGCCTCCTCCTTTCCATAGGTGAGTGTCTGTTACACCCGATTTGTCACCATATAGAGTGTTTTTTATTCTACGCAAGGTGATGCTGTCAAAATACTCATTGGCCTCCACATTGATAAACCTGCGATGAGACTTAAGACAGACTGCACCAGATGTAGCAGAACCTGCAAAGTAGTCCATCACAAGGTCGTCTTCCTTGGTTGTTGAGTCAAGAATACGGTCAATCAGTTTTTCAGGTTTCTTACCCTTCTTCAGTACAACGCCACCTTCGTTATGGATATCATTAGGCAACACGTCATCCCAAATGTCAGAAACCTTCTCTACAGGAACTATTTTGTCGCCGATTCTACGTAAGCGGTCCTTGTAGAAAAGAATCGTTTGTCCATTTGTTATATAATAATCGTTATATCCATCTTCACGAGGTATGATATATACTTTTTCTGGGTGTTTCTTAGACTCTTTACTGATTTTTACCACTTCTTGACTAACGCTATCTGTGTCCAAAGCTGCAAGACGAATGACTCTATTTGCGTTGTCTATGAGAAACTTCAATAATTCATCCTCATAAGTCTTTCCTAATTGTTTACGTATTTTTGTCTTTTCTACGCCTTTAAATTTCGCAAATTCTTCGAGAACGGTTGAATATTTCCACTGCTCAGGCTCAGAGTCAATATTCAATATCACTTTGTTGTATCGGTTATCGTAATCTCTTTCCCTATAAGCATCCTGCGGTTGCCATTTACCTTGTCCGTTAGAGTACATGACCACATTCTCGCTGATATTAACGAGTCCTGGATTGATGACCTTGGCACCTGTTATTGATGCTCGGCGAACGGTAATGTTTGCTTTACGGTTTTCACTGCCAAGTTGCATATCCATAAGGGCAATAAGTTTATCCAGCTCCTTGATGTCGATACTTACTGCAATGCTACCGCCTTCTTTGAAAAAGCGTTTACTGAGTTCAAGACGGTCGTTAATGCAAGACAGCCAACTGCTTTCTTGATATGCATCCTTGTAAACGAAATCATCACCACCCGTATTATACGGTGGGTCGATATACACACACTTTACTTTCTCCTGATACTTCTCCTGCAACAGCTCAAGTGCCTGGAAGTTCTCAGAATTGATAAGCAAACCATTGCACTCCTCATCGATATTTTCTATAGAAGAGAGCAGTCGCTGCTTGAACTCCAAGGGGAAGAAAGCCGTATCGAGCACAAGATGTGGATTCTCCTTCAGGAAATCTACGGTAAGCTGGCCGGTATAACCCTTGGTGGCAGGTTTAAACATATCGGCAGGCGTTGCCTTTATCTCCTCAATGCTGAACAGTTTTTTCCATTCCTCATGCTGACGGTCGTTACTGCAAATCTCCTCATACAGCGATTCCGGCACACGGTCGAGCGTGATGCAGTAGTCGCTCTGCACCACAAACTTCTTCTTCAGCCACAGCTTCTTCTGGAAATCCTCCAGCCCCGAAAGCATCCGGATAATCTCTTCGCCAACAGCCTTGATGGTCTTTGCCTCGGCAAGTGAGCGGCGCAGGTTGTTGTAGTCGAGGTCGGACACATGCAACACCTCGTTCTTCAGGAAATAGTCGAGCTCGCGGCGAAGGAAGCCACCCAGGTCCTTGTGTATAAAATAGTCGCTTGAGTTCTTCGCGGTATAGCGGTTGATATATCGGCGCAGTTCCTCTACATCCTTGTTGGTAGGTTTGGTGAGAAGGTCGAAGTAATCATCCTTATATTTCTCCATGATGATGGAAGCCAAGGTGTCGAAGATGGCATTGTTGAGCGTCTTCTGCTCGTTGCCCTTCTTCTTCATCAGTTCGTAGGTGAAGTAGATGTGCAGCACGCCGTCGTCTTCCATCTGCACTGGCACATAGCCGGGTGCAGGCTCTGCGTCCGGCTCAGATACACCGTCCCACAGCTTGAACTTCCTCGCCCAGTCCTTTTGGTCTTTCTCGTTGTTCTTCAGTTGCACTGCGTTTTTCAGCGTAAACTCCACCTCTTTCCCGTTGCTCAGTTTGAATCGGTAGTTCTTGAATGCCTCTGAGGTCTTGATGTAATACTGGTCGGCATTCGCCCAGTGCAGCTTCACCTCCTCGCCATTGTAAGGCACGAGATAGGTGGCGTCGCCACCATTGACATATCTACGCTGCGAGATGAAGTCACCCTTGTCATAATAACGGCTGAAGAAATCATTCAGGGCGGTGAGCACACGAGGCAGCATGACCGCAGGGTCGCCTGTATCCTCCAACTTTTGTCGAAGCTCCACAATCTTAGGATTCCTGTTGATTTCATCCATCGAAAGACCATCTTCCCTGTATATGCGGATACGATTCTCTATCTTTTGCTTTATTTCAGCCACATCGGCGCTTGCCCCAAGCTGTTCAGCCATTATGCCCTCAATCTTTTGGCACAGGGCATTCTTGTCCGACTCGTCATTGAGCCCGAAAAAATCCTCTATTTCGGCTTTCTTTTGTGCCATGATGCGATATATGCCAAAATCAAGCTCAGCAG
>CALZAP010000262.1 GCA_945614335.1 uncultured Prevotella sp. | reverse complement strand
CAGTTGTTTTGCAATGTCCATACCTGCCGAATAGGCTTTATACTGAGGGCTATCGGCCGAGGCAATAGCTTCTTCAAATCCGCTGATGAAGTCTGCCATATAAGCTGTGTCGATGCCTAACGACTGCTGCAGGAAAGGCACGAGTCCTTTGGTCATGCTCATGCCGGCAACGTAGCTCAGCGTGTCTGACTCGCTGTTCATCACTACGGCGTTCTTCACTGCCTTAGGGGTTTTGGTCTTTTTCTTCCCTGCGTACCCTTCAACGCAAAATGCACCCGCCATAATCATGGCGAGTGCAATTATCTTCATTCTGTGTCTCATTATTTCTCGATTCCAAGAAGTTCAATCTTAAAGATGAGAACAGAGAATGGCTTGATGTCGCCCTGCTCACGCTCGCCGTAAGCCAGTTCCTGTGGGATATACACTTCCCAAACAGAGCCTACAGGCATGTGAACCATAGCGTCTGTCCATCCCTTGATGGTCTGGTTGCAGCGGAGCTTGAGAGGCTGGTTGCGCTTGTAAGAGCTGTCAAACACCTTGCCGTCGATGGTGCGACCCTCGTAGTTGCAAGATACCATTGAGGTGTCGGCTGGGATAGGACCATTGCCTTCCTTGATCACCTTGTACTGAACGCCGCTTGGCAGAGTCTTGATGCCTTCCTTGCTCTTGTTGGCAGCCATAAACTCCTCGCCCTTCTTCTTATTGTCGCCATACTTGGCTTCCATGGTCTTAGCTTTCAGCTGCTGCATCTTTGCCTGTGCCATCATGCCAGCCTCCTGAACAGTCATGATACCATTCTTGCCAGTAACGCCAGAAACGAAACCTGCCATGAAGTTCTTCAGCGAGATGGTCTTTGTAGAGTCGTCGCCAAACACTTCGTGGTTGATGCCCATAACCATCTGGTTGCTGATCTGCTGACCAATCTGAATACCAGCATAGTAAGCAGCCTTCTTCTTGTCGTCGCCAGCGTTAGCGCCCTCGTTAAGACCCTTGATGAATTCCTTCATGTAGGTTGTGTCTACGCCGAGACGGCCTACGAGATATTCCTTCAGACCCTGTGTCTGTGCCATACCGATGGCATAGCTCATTGAGTCAACATCGCTCTTAAGGTTTGCCTTAGGAGTTGAATTGCCGCATGATGTGATAGAAGCAGCGGCGATGGCCAGAGCGGCCATAAATGTCAATTTCTTCATTTTCTTTTTATTTTGTTTAATTTCAATTATCTCATTTTACCTCTATGAGTTCCACGTCGAATATCAGTGTTGAGAACGGAGGAATGGTCTGTCCGGCACCGCTTTCGCCATATCCGAGGAGATAAGGTATGAAGAAACGGTATTTAGCGCCTTCCTGCATCAGCTGCAGGCCTTCAGTCCATCCGGCAATGACCTGCTGCAGTCCGAATGTGGCAGGCTCGCCGCGCTGTACGCTACTGTCAAACATTGTACCGTCGATGAGGAATCCCTCGTAATGGCACTTCACGCTGTCGGTGGCTTTTGGCTTGCGGCCGTTGCCTTCCTTCAGCACCATGTACTGAAGTCCGCTGGCTGTTGTTGTCACTCCGTCTTTTTTTGCGTTCTCTGCAAGATATTTCTCGCCTGCCTCCTTGGCAGCCTTTCCCTTTTCTGCCATTTCAGCCTGTATGCGCTGTTCTTGCTTGGCGAAATAGTCTTGTACGATGGTCTGTGCCTCGTGGTTTGTCATTTTCAGGTCGTTGCCTGTCACGACGTCCTTGATTGCGTCTGCGAAGTCTTCAATACTGATGTTGTTTGCACCCATCTGTGCCAGTTGGCGACCGATGCCCAAGCCTAAAGCATAGCTCAATTTGTCCATTTTTTCTTCTATTATATAATGTGTTACATATAAAAAGCATGCAAAGGTAACACTTTTCTGCGATTTTCTTGTGTTATTTCGAGAAAAATTACTATTTTTGTGCATTGTTAAGAAGAATATTTGATTTACATTACAAAAATCATCGCATTATGAAGAAAATTGTAGTTCTTACCGGTGCTGGAATGTCGGCGGAGAGTGGATTGTCTACTTTCAGGGATGCCGACGGACTGTGGGAGCAATATCCTGTGCAGCAGGTGGCTTCTCACGAGGGTTGGCTGGCCGACCCTGTGTTTGTAAACAATTTCTACAACATGCTCCGTGGAAAGATGCTTGACAAGCGTCCGTGCAGGGGGCATGAGCTCGTGGCAGAGTTAGAGAAGCAATATCAGGTGACTGTGGTGACGCAGAATGTGGACAACCTGCACGAACAGGCTGGTTCGACAAATGTGATACACCTTCACGGCGAACTTATGAAGGCTTGTTCGAGCGACGACCCCGACGACACCCGCTATCATGTGCAACTCGACGCCAACCACTATGAGGTGGCTCCGGGAGAGAAGGCTGGCGACGGCTCTCTGCTGCGCCCGTTCATCGTGTTTTTCGGCGAGGCGGTGCCTATGATAAGTGTTGCAGCAGAGGCCGTTATGGAGGCTGACATTATGATTATCATCGGGACGTCGTTGGCTGTATATCCTGCAGCAGGACTTGTAAGATACACAAAACCCAACATCCCGATTTACCTCATCGACCCGAAGCCTGTCACCGCCTACGGAAACATTAAGTATATTGCCAAAGGTGCAAGCGATGGAATGGAGGAGCTGATGGGAATATTGAATAATTGAAAGATTGAATTATATGAACATCAACAAGGAAGAAAGAATAAGACGGGCAGAGGAACTGTTCGTCGCCGGCTACAACTGCTCACAGTCGGTAGTGGCAGCCTTTGCCGACCTCTTTGGTTACACTGAGGAGCAGGCTTTGAAACTGAGTGCTGGTATGGGTGGAGGCATGGGACGCCTCAGAATGACTTGCGGTGCTGTCAGTGCCATGGCAATACTCGCAGGCATGGAGTGTGGTTCTGCGGATGCCGACGACCGTGAGGGCAAGTCGCATAATTACAAGGTTGTGCAAGACCTTTGCGCAAAGTTCAAGGCCGAACATGGCTCGCTCGTCTGTGCCGAATTGCTCAACCTGCGTAAGGATGCGCCATTGAGCTATGTAGCATCAGAACGCACGGCCGAGTATTACAAAACCCGACCGTGCGTCAA
>CALZAP010000261.1 GCA_945614335.1 uncultured Prevotella sp. | reverse complement strand
ATTTGAATCGTGTGGTCAGCTTGGCTGACGAAGTCATTGCTGCCTGCCCGCTGTCTGCCGACTACAACAGCCTCTATGCCATCTGGACAGGTATTGACTGCAAGAACGAAGACCAACCCGAAATTCTGATGTCTTGCCAGCACTCTGAATCGGCTGCCGGACGTTTCGGTAACCGTACCTACAACTACTTCACGCCTCAGTTCTCCAACTTCTCAGGCGGTTGGGTACAGCGCGGTCAGTATATCGGCGGTATGGACTTCCAGCGCTGCCGTCCTACTGAATATGCTTACGCCATTTTCGACAACGTGAACGACTCCCGTATGTGGAAGACTTTCAAGACCATATATGGATACAACAACTATCAGAAGCTCTCTGCCGACACTAAGGCCATGGGCGTGACAGACGAACAGGCTCCTGCACTCGGCGACCCGGGCATCATGTTCATCCTCAACAAGAAGGACGACCCACGATTCCAGGACGAGACAACCTACGGTACTTTCGGTCGTGGAGCAGTGGCTCACAGCTTCATCAATCCTGAAAACGGCAAATGGGTGCCAAACGTGTTCCCTGTTTATCTCGGTGGAAAGTATGTGCTCAACACCTATGGCGTGAGCGGCAACCCTGCACAGTCTAACGTTTTCTGCGGTATCAACAAGACCGACGACGGCAGCCGTACTGCTGAGAAGGGCGACGCACACCGCGACGTTATCATGGCACGTACCGGCGAGACCTACCTCATCGAGGCTGAAGCTCTCGTACGTCTGGGACAGTATCAGCAGGCTATCGACGTTGTAAACGAGCTCCGTGCCCGCGCTGAGTGGAAGAACGGTGAGGACCGTGAATATTATGTAGACGGTTCTATCGCTTTCGAGAACAACACCACTGCATCGGCAGTGCTCGGCAAGTGTAAGGACGCCAGCGGTACAAAGATTACCAACCTGCAGGCTTACAAGTATTCTTTCATCAAGAAGAACACTTACTACCTCTCTACAGGGATCGAGCGCACCACAGCGGCTTCAAGCCTTAAGATTGCCGACTATAACACACTGCCGGCAGAAGACGAGGCTGTATTGGCTGCAATCGGAGCCAGCGGTACAAAGGAGCGTCTCATCAACTTCATCCTCAACGAGCGCACACGTGAGTGTCTCGGAGAATGGAACCGTTGGGAGGAACTCAGCCGTACAAAGACTCTCGTGAAGCGTGCAAAACTGTTCAACCCAGAGGCTGCGCCTAACGTGGCTGACCGTCACATACTCCGCCCGATTCCACAGGCATTCATCGATGCACTGCAGAATCCTGACGGCACAAACCTCTCAGACAGCGATAAAGCCAAGTGGCAGAATCCAGGTTATTAATTAGTAGCATATTATTTTTAGGTTTTTTTTTTAGAATAGCGGCACTCCCTGTTGATGGGGAGTGCCGCTTGTGTTTTGTCTTGTGTGTCGTTATTTCTCCAATGTTATTCCCATTATTCCTATCACCACGTCGTTGGAAAGGATGACAAGCCGCAAGGAGGCGAGACGCTTTTCCGCCTTCAATGGCATCTTCAGTATCAGGCCGGCTCCATGGTGAATGACGTATCGGTTGTCGCCACCAATGGTCTGCATCTCCCGTCCTGTCTCGCCATTGTCAAGACGCACACGGAGAGGCTTCACGGGACACGACCAGAAGGCGAGGTCGTCAAACACGTATTCTTCTTGTATAGGTGCCCAGTTCACGGGGTTGTACAGGTGTAGCGTGTCACGGCTGCCGTCTGTATACGTTGCCACCACGAGTCCGTTGTCGATGCGGCTTTGCATCTGGTTGGTTGAGCCTGCCATCAGCAGGTAGGCTGCGCTGAAGCTGCCCTCGGGCATGGCGATGGCGACGCTGTCGGGATAGTTGTCCCACAACGAACTGAACACGATGTTCTTCCCTTCCTTCGGCATAAGGAACGAGAGTCCGTGCTTGGTGTCAAACAGTCCGCTTCTGTCGTTTCCTGATGTGGCTATTGCTCTTCTCAGTCCTGTGTCGTCTATCTCTGCCGTGGTTTTCGGATGACACCATTCGCCTATGCCCTGCAAAGGTATCTGGAGTGTGGTATAGGGCGGTCGGGGTGAGAGATAACTGTTGCGGAAGATGTCGTTCACCGAGGCGTTGTATGACTCTGACAGGTCGATGTATTCGTGGCGTGAGGTTGCGTCGGGAGTAATCTCGTCGAGTCCCATCCGGCTGATGTATTCCTTCGTAGCCACTTCTTGTTTCTTCTTTTGGTCATGGAGCCATACATCTTCCTTTTCCTGGCTATTTTGTTTATATGTCTGGCTGCGTTCCACCTCGATGGTTTGTTCCCGTGCGTTGGTGCCTTCCGAGTCAGTAGTCACGCCATGTCCCAAGTCGGTGCGCAGTACTATTTGCAGTGGTTGGGCGAAATTCTGCCTTATGCTGAAGATGTCTTTGTTTCCCTCGCGTCTGTATGAATATCTGAGATAAGGCGTGCTGATGCTTGCCTCTTCCCATTCGTCGGGAAAGGCGGGCTTGATTATGCAGCGTCCGTTGAGGGCGTCGGGGTTGATGCCGAAGAGTCCGTTTATTATGGCGCGGCTCGTTATGCCCAGGTTGTCGCCGAAGTCACGGTATGCCTCGTTGCGCTCGCGGTCGTAGTAGCTTATCTGTCCGAAGTTTCCCGGCGACTTGCCGAGCAGCATTTCGTCCGTAAGGTCGCTTTTGAGCAGGCGGAAGCCTTCTGCGGCACGTCCTGCCTGGAAATAGGCGAGAGCCATATTTGCCACTTCCTCATGAGCCACGTTGTTGATGCTCCATGCGTATGGCATCCAGTCGGTGGTCGACAGCGTGTAGCCTTGTTCTTCCTCGCCTTCTATGTGAATAGGGATGTGTGGTATATGGCGGTCCACGTATTCCGTTGCCCGATAAGCCTGCTCTGGTGTGCATGCTCCGCAGTCTATGGGTGTGTAGATGGTCCAAAGGGATGCACTCGTGTGAAGCCGTTTGTGTCCCATGAGGTCTTGGTATTCCGCCCAGTGGCCGCGGTCATCCATCCAGAGTCGTTCGTTCATCGCCTTCAGTATGGCTTGCGCCTCTTCGCGGTATGGTGTCGCGTC
>CALZAP010000260.1 GCA_945614335.1 uncultured Prevotella sp. | reverse complement strand
CAAGTTGACAAGTTGACGAGTTGACAAGTTGACGAGTTGACAAGTTGACAAGTTTACGAGTTGACAAGTTGACGAGTTATATGTCTACCGCAAAATAGCGGCAATTGTAAAAACTCGTCAACTTGTTTAGTTGTCAACTAAATAATACCCATATATGATAATAGATACACATATACATCTTGACGGAGAGGAATTTGCCGACGATGTGGAACTGGTGGTGGAAAGGGCGCGAGAGGCTGGGGTAGGCCGCATGCTGCTGCCTGCCATCGACGTGGGCACGACAAAAAAGGTGGCTATACTTGCGGAAAAGCTTGAGGGATTTGCCTTCCCGATGATTGGTCTGCACCCCGAAGAGGTGAAAGACGACTGGCGAGAACAGTTAGACACGCTGCGACCCATGGTGGGCGAACCTTACATCGCCATTGGCGAGATAGGCCTTGACTTCTACTGGAGCCGCGAGTATGAACAACAACAGCTCGAAGCCTTCGAGCAACAGGTGGTATGGTCGGTGGAAACCGGATTGCCGCTGATGATACACTGCAGAAAGGCCCAAAACGAGATGGTGGGCATTATGAAGCGATACAAGGACAAACTGCCTGGAGGCGTGTTCCATTGCTTCACAGGAAACGAGAAAGAAGCCGAACAACTGCTCGCCTTCGACCGCTTCTCACTGGGCATAGGAGGCGTGTTGACATTCAAGAAGTCTAACCTGCCCTCTGTGTTGCCTTCAATACCACTGCAACGCATAGTGCTCGAAACCGACGCGCCTTACATGGCTCCGGTGCCCATGCGAGGCAAACGAAACGAAAGCAGCTATCTGAAATATGTGGTGGAAAAGATGGCAGAATGCTACGGCACCACTGTGGAAGAGGTGGAACGGGTGACTACCACCAATGCCGAACACATATTTAATCTTCGCCCTTCTCTCGAGCCGAATACCTGATTTTCAAGGCGTTCTGACGGCGAAGCATCTGCTTTATGTCGACAATGGTTCCCATCTTCACGTTTTTGTCGGCCTTAATGTCCACAATCATACGTGAAAGGTCTTCGGCAGGAGCATCGCTTCGTTCGCGCTTTATAAAAGATGAAATATCCTCTATGGTGGCGATTTTGTCGTTCAATTGAATGACAGTCTCGTCACCTTTCACTTTTCCATGGCTGTCGATGGGTTTTCCTATATATATATATGAGGTGAGCGACTTGCGTGTCAGCTTCTCAAGTTTCACACCCTGCGGCGTCTCAAACTTCACCTTCATCTGGTCGTGGCGCAGATGGGTGACGATAAGGAAAAAGAACAAAACGGTGAAGATAAGGTCGGGCAACGACGCGGTGTTAAGCGCCGGCATAGACTTGCCCTTTCGTCTGAACATGCTCATGGCCTGCCTCCTTCCTCACTGTTGTCAGCCACGTCCACCTGTTCAGATATGCGTTGCGGTATGGCCTGTCTCACTTCCTCCTGTTCCTCCTGTGAGCATTTGCCGAAAGGCTTTCCAAACCGTTTCTGACAGTAGCGGTCGCGTAATGTGGCATACACTTCCACAATGGTGTTCTGTATCTGGAAATAGGTGTCGTAGCTGCTCTCACGGTCGGCATGCACCGCCACCACATGCACCTTCGGGTCAACAGCCACAAACTGCTCCATAGCCTTGGCAATGTTTTTCAACGTAGTGGCCTTTCCGTCGACGGAGATAACGTCATTCGCGAAAATATCTATCTGGAAAACATTTTCGGGGTCGACCTTCACCATTTCCACATTGTCGTCTTGAGGCATTGGAGGCATCTGACGCATCAGTCCGCGGTCGGTGTCGAGCGACGTGGTGACAAGAAAGAAGATAAGCAGTATGAATGAGATATCTGCTGTCGACGTGGTGTTCAACGCCGGCATACGCTTTTTGTCTTTTGTTCTGAACTTTATTTCTCTCATCAGTCAAGTTACTTGAAAAAGCGACGCACCCAGCCCGACATGCTCAGGGCCACGGCCACAACGGCCAGGAAAAGCATGATATAGACAAACACGATGACAAGGTCGGTGAGCAAGGGCGCATTAAACTGAGGGTCGTCCATAAACGGCATGTTGAAACCCACAAGCCAAAAGGCGCCAAAGACAACCACCGTAATAGCGACAAGCACCACAAGGACGGCATGAGAAAGACGTGACGGATTTTTCATACACTTCATCATCGGCCTCCTTCCTGCTTATACTTCGTGATGGCGTCGAGTAGCGTGATGGCCGACTCTTCCATCTGAGAAGTGAGATGTTCTATCTTTGAAAGTATGAAGTTGTAGAACAGCTGGAGCACAACCGCTACAATAATACCGAAGATGGTGGTTATCAACGCCACTTTCATACCTGAGGCCACGATGGTGGCACTGATGTCGCCAGCCTGCTGTATCTGGTCGAACGACATCACCATACCAATAACAGTGCCGAGGAATCCCAACGACGGTGCTATCTGTATGAACAGTGTTATCCAGGTGCATCCTCGTTCGAGGTTTGCTGTCTGCACTGTGCCATACGACACAATGCTTCTTTCAATATCGTCGATTTTCTCTTTTATTCGCAAGAGGCCCTGGAAACATATCGACGCCACGGGACCGCGAGTGTTGCGGCAAAGTTCCTTTGCGCCTTCAATGTCGCCCCGTTCGATGAGTTTGTCGACATCAGCCATAAACTTCTTCGCATTTATCTCAGAGAGAGTGAGATAGATGATGCGTTCGATACAAAAGGCGAGTCCAAGTACCAGTGCAAGAGCCACAAGCGACATAAAGCCAGCGTTACCTTCGATAAACTTGGTTTTCAGTTGCTTGTGAAGGCCGGGCGTTTCCTCTGCCTCCACTGCTGAAGCGTCCTCCAGTTGGTCGTCAGTAACATTAGCTTTTGCGGCGACGGTATCCATTACGGCAGAGTCAGCCACAGCAGCCTTTCGGGCAGTGGTGTCTACATGATTTGTGACAGGAGCATTTTCGTGAGACTTCGTCGTTTGAGCGCTTACCGACTGGCAAGCTAACACTACAGCGAGAAAGAAAAAAATCAGTTTCTTCATTTTGATAACCAATCGTTATATAGCGGAAAGGACGGGATTCGAACCCGTGATACGCTTTTGACGTATACACGCTTTCC
>CALZAP010000259.1 GCA_945614335.1 uncultured Prevotella sp. | reverse complement strand
CTATATTTCACATCTCCTCCTGTGCCGGAGATTGTGACTGTGTTGCCAGATTGAGTAATCGTAGGAGCAGAAGGCATTGTGGCATTAAGGCTTACTGTAACAGGGTCGCTTGAAACTGCGCAATTCTTAGTAGCCACCACTTTATATTCGCCATTTGCTGTGACTGTCAATAAACCTGATGTCTCGTCAGCGATAGCAACTCCATCCTTATACCATTGCAGCGAAGCTCCTGGCGTCTGATCTGAAACAGAAAGAGTTGTAGTAGAACCACATGGGCTAAGAGCACCGGAAATTGTTGGCTTAGCGTCGGCACAAGGAGGTGTAGCAGCACCAAGAGACAGTGTTATAGAATTAACCGTAGCAGATGTTCCTGCACGACGAACAACTCTAAAACCATTTGCATTCGCAGGAATAGATACACCTACGGTGATATCATGCGCTGTCTTATTTCCGTCGTTTGCCTGTGTTACTTCCGCACTCCAAGTAGAGCCACCATCAGTAGAAAATTGGAATGCCCAATTCTTGCCATCAATAGTCGAAGAATTAATGCAGCCATTAAAACTTACCGCAGAAAAAGTTTCTGACGCAAGAACTATTTCAAAATAATTACCATCTGAACCGAGTTTTCCTATTTTTGCATTACTCTTGCTGGTAGTTGTTGTAATAGTAGCATTTACAGGAGATGTCACCGTCGCACTCTGGTTAGTCCCATCAAAGACACCACTGGCCATCGTAAAGGTAGCATCTGCTGCCCATGCCGACATACAAATCAAAGAAGACAACATCATGGTGATTAATGTCGCCATCAGTTTCCTAAGAAATGTGTTTTTCATATCGTAGATTTTTTGTTATATACATTATATATACGACGAAAAAGTTTACAACGCCTCGGGGCTTTTCCCCTTCAAACGTCATAACCTGCGAAATGAAAAAAATCTACTGAAAATGCGGATTACATCAGCAAGACACGGCTCAACCTCTCATGTGTGAATTCGATTAGTAAAGTTTCCTCATTAGCAAGTTTTTCGTTGATATATTTTGTTTGCTCCGAGTGCTTAGATTCGGATTTTCAAAAATATACTTATTTTTTGTAAAAAACCATATGTCTTATGCTGAAAAAACATGTTATGCAACATAAAAACACCCATTTTTTAGGCTAATTTTTAGGCAGATAGCAATATTAACACTAAAGCAAGGCTACTTTTCACTGTTTACATCTGTTAATCCACGACTTAAATACGTTAATACATTAACTGTTTCTATTCTGCATGAATATTCAGAATTTTGAATATGGAAACATTTTAGCGCTTCGGCTCCGCTTGGTTCGACCATTCTGGTCACTGAGCGTAGTCGAAGTGCACCAACCGACGCAAAGGATGCAGAGAAAACTTACAAAAAAGAGGCGCAAAATATTTTGCACCTCTTCTATACATAATAATGTATATGCTTAGAACAACTTCATCTGACCAGTCAGTTCGTCCAGCACATCGCTGTCGTTGTCGTCGCCACCACTGGTGTCTGGAGCATCGTCTTGCGGTTCATCTTCATCCGGCTCACTCTCCTCTGCCTCAGGCTCTGGCCAACGTGTAGGCTCCAGCTCTATCACCTCGCCTACCTCGAATGTGCTGATTCTCTTGCCCTTCGCCTTGATGCCCTTGACTCCGATGAATTCCTCCACGTCTATCTCCATGGCAGGCTTGCTCTTGTCCGCACCGCCGAACACCACCTTGAAGCGCGGATACACATTGTCGCTGATGAGCAGCAGACGGCTCTCCGGATTCTCGCCTATGAAGCCCACCTTCTTTGCCGACGCCTCCATGACAAATCTCTTGATGTAGCGGTAGCCCTGCTGGTCGGCGTCCACAAGCGCGACTGTCCACACCTTCTCTGGGTCATACTTCTCTATCTTGAGCAAATCCTCGTCGAAGTGGTTCGACAGGTCAAAGTTTGTCGTGTAATACTCGCCCTTCTTTGTGATGACGAGTATCTGGTCGTCCGCTCCGAATTCGCCGAGGAAGTCGCCGTGGCTGTCGTAGTTGAGCCTCATCACGTCCGGGTCATACCAAACCTTCCTGCCGCCGAGTGTTGACGCGCCCTGATGACGGAGCGCTATCTTGAACACATCGTTCTTGGTCAGAATGTTGCCCATAGCCTGGCGTCCCTTTATGGCTATCTCGCTGAAGTCTTTTTCGAATGTCAGCACCTTGAGCCTTGGCCTTGGCTTGTGAGTCACCTTGATGGTCTCCGCCTCGCCGTTAGGATTGGCAGTGAAGTAGATTATCTTGCTTCCAGCCTTGCCCTGAGTCAGGTCGTACTCCTTGTCTCTCGTAACGCCTGTGACATTAAATCTCTTAATGTAGTAGAATCCCGACTTGCCGTCGCGATAGACCACATTATATATGGTACGTTTGTCGTTCTTCTTGAACAGCGCGAGATACTGTATGTTCTTGCCGACATAGAGCTTGTCCTGCACTTTGACGACCTTGTATTTTCCGTCCTTATAGAAGATTATCACATCGTCGATGTCCGAACAGTTGCATACAAACTCGTCCTTCTTCAGTCCAGTGCCTATGAATCCGTCCTCGCGGTTTATGTAAAGACGCTCGTTCGCCTCCACGACCTTGGCAGCTTCTATTGTGTCGAATGTTCTCAGCTCTGTCTTTCTCGGATACTTGCTGCCATATCTCGCCTTGAGTCCCTTGTACCATGCGATGGTGTACTCCACAAGTCTCTCCAAGTGGTATTCCACTTCTTTTATGCCGTCCTTCAACGCGGCGATATTCGCATCAGCCTCGTCGGAACGGTATTTGATGATTCTCACCATCTTTATCTCCAAAAGATGAGCGACGTCGTCTCTCGTCACCTCTCTTATGAATTTCTTCTTGAACGGCTCGAGTCGTTTGTCAATCCAGTCGATAGCCTCGTCCTTGGTCTTGCTCTGCTCGTATTCCTTGTCCTTGTATATGCGCTCCTCGATGAATATTCTCTCAAGGTTCGCTAAGAAAAGCTGCTCCAGCAGTTCGTTTTTCTGTATTTCAAGTTCACGTCTGAGGAACTCCTTTGTCAAGTCAACATTTTTGCGCAGAACGTCGCTCACGCCGAGGAACAACGGCTTGTTGTCCGACACGACGCAACA
>CALZAP010000258.1 GCA_945614335.1 uncultured Prevotella sp. | reverse complement strand
CCATCAGCATGAGCGTGGCGATTAGGAAATACAATCTCTTTTGCATAAGAAATTTGAATGTTAAAAAATTAATACCTAATACCTATTTCCGGAGGCCTTATGACAGCCTACCGGACATATCGGCTGCAAATTTAACTAAAAAGTCTGATATATGTGTTACAGAAATGTTAAAACTTGCATAAAACACGTGTTTTTATGAGGTTTGTCTATTTATTCTTTAGTTTTCCTGTCTTCAGAAACGTTTTGTATGCTTCTTCCTTCACCTTGTGGGCGTTATGGTCGAAGAGTATCAAAGGGTTTACGGCACGGCCGTTAAGCCTAAGTTCGAAATGCAGGTGTGCCGTGGAGGCACGGCCTGTCTGTCCGGTGAGGGCTATCACCTGTCCGGCCTTCACCTTGTCGCCCACGCTGACGAGGTTCTTTGAGTTGTGGCTGTACCATGTCTCCAGTCCGTTCTTGTGTCTGATTTTTATAAGGTTGCCATAGGCGGCATAGCGTTGCGACATGGTCACCTCGCCGTCGAATGCAGCAAGTATGTCGTCGTTGGGCATTGTCTTTATGTCCACTCCAGAGTGCATTCGTCTGCCCCGCTTGCCATAAGGGCTTATCACCTTTGCGTTGGGCAGCGGATAGAAAGCCTGCTCGGTGGCTTTTGCCGGTTTCTGGTTTCCACCCACAACGGTCGTCTCCACACTTTTTCCCTTCAGCCGGAACATCAGGGTGCGTCTTGTGAGCTTGTGGCTCTTGGGGAACACGACTATCTCCGGGTTCAACCGTCCTCCGTTCACCATTATATAAAAAGTGAGAAACGTGCGGCCGTTTTCTCCTCCCACGATGGCAATGGTCTGTCCAGCCTTCACCTTCTCGCCCACTTTCACGAGGTTCTCGGCGTTGCGTGCATAGACTGTCTCAAGTCCGTTGTCGTGGCGCACCACGACGACGTTGCCATGTCCAGCCACATGCCTTGCGAGCCTTACCTTTCCGTCGAACATGGCTTTCACGGCATCGCCTTTGGCTGAAGAGATTTCCATCTCGTCGCCATTCACAACAATAGCCTTTCCCACTGGCAGCGGGAAAGAGAAGTCTGACGTGCGGTAAGCGCCGAAGTCGATGGTGAAGGCGTCCGACTGGTCAAACAGCCCTGGGGTTTCAATGCTTATCTGCTGTCGTTCAAGTGCGGTAAACTCGTCCTTTACTGCAGAAGTAAGGACAATCAACACTGTATATATATATAATAGGTATCGTATTTTCATTATGATAAAAATGCTCCGGTAAATATTCTGCCACTGTTTATTCCTTGCCTACGTGCGGAGAAGAAGTCTGCGTTCTCGTTATAGGTGCATATTGGACTCACGGTTATTGCCTCCGGTTTCACGCCGAGTTCAACAAGTTGTAAGCGGTTACATTCCTTAAGGTCGATGTGCCACTTGCCCCGTACGAATCCCGTAACCATCCCGAAGCCAGCCTGCCGGAACTGTTCGTACACTTCCATTCCCACTTCAAAGGCATCGAACGATATTCCCGGTCCTATGACACACCGCAAGTCCTGTGGTTCACTCTTGTATGCCATGGCCATCGCCTTCACCGCCTTCTCCGCAATTCGTGCCACGGTTCCCCGCCATCCTGCATGTACCGCGGCCACGGCATGATGTGGCTCGTCATATATAATAATAGGTATACAGTCGGCTGTTGACACACCGATGCAGATGCCGCTTTCGTTGGTCATCACGGCATCCACTCCCTCAAGAATCATCCGTCTGGTTTTCTCAGGCAGGCAGATGAAGTCAGCCGCAATCTGCCTCACCTCCACTCCATGGGTCTGGTGTGGCATGACGAGATGTCTTTCGTCAATGCCCAATTCGTCACACAACGCCCTTCTGTTGGCTGCTATTGCTTTCGCCGAGTCTCCGCAATACTCATTTATGTTAAACTCCGCATATTCCCCTTGGCTCACTCCTCCATGGCGCATAGTGGAAAAGAACACTGCATGACCTACATTATAATAATGTAACCGCGGTACGAATTCTTCATTCTTCATTCTTCACTCTTCA
Organism: uncultured Prevotella sp.; assembly: GCA_945614335.1. GTDB lineage: Bacteria > Bacteroidota > Bacteroidia > Bacteroidales > Bacteroidaceae > Prevotella. The sequence continues at coordinate 1,100 of CALZAP010000258.1, read as the reverse complement.
CTCTTCATTTTCTTCTTCGTACTCAAAGTCGTCGAGTTCGTCAATGTCCTCAACGTCAACATATTCAATGTCATCGTCTTCGCCCTCAGCCTCCATTTCGGCAGCAAATCGGGTCATGTCCTTGTCGCGGTGTACTATCACGTCCTCCTGGGTGATGGCCTGCAGTTTGTTGCTCTCGCTGTTCAGCTCCTTCCACAGGAGGTCTTTCAGTTCGGTCAGCCCCATGTTGGCCACCGACGATATGAACACCACGGGCAAGTCGTCGGGCAGTGTCTCCTTGAGCATCTCTATGAGTTCCTCGTCCAGGAGGTCGCATTTTGTCACAGCCAGCACACGATGTTTGTCGAGCAAGTCGGGATTGAAGTTGCGTAGCTCGTTGAGAAGTATCTCATATTCCTTTTTAATGTCGTCGGTGTCGCCAGGCACCATGAAAAGCAGGAGCGAGTTGCGTTCGATGTGACGCAGGAAGCGGAGTCCAAGCCCCTTTCCTTCGCTTGCGCCCTCAATAATGCCAGGAATGTCGGCCATCACAAACGACTTATGGTCGCGGTAAGCCACGATGCCAAGCGACGGTTCGAGAGTGGTGAACGGATAGTTGGCAATCTTTGGCCTTGCACTCGACAAGGCAGAGAGCAGTGTCGACTTGCCGGCATTTGGGAATCCCACAAGTCCCACGTCGGCAAGCAGCTTCAGCTCCAGTATTATGGTCATCTCCTGCATCGGCTCGCCTGGCTGTGCATAACGTGGAGCCTGGTTTGTGGCTGTACGGAACTGGAAATTGCCCAGTCCGCCTCGTCCTCCCTTCAGCAGCAGCACCTCCTGTCCGTCGTAAGCTACGTCGCAGACATATTTTCCTGTCTCGGCGTTATATACCACCGTACCGCAAGGCACGTCGATGTAAACGTCTTTTCCGTCGGTGCCGTGACATTTGTCTCGTCCGCCGTTGCCTCCATGTTCAGCAAAAATGTGGCGTTCGTATTTCAGGTGGAGCAGTGTCCAGTAGTTGTGGTTGCCTCTAAGATAGATGCTACCGCCCTTACCGCCATCGCCTCCGTCAGGTCCGCCGTTGGGGTTATACTTCACGTGCCGCAAGTGCATAG
>CALZAP010000257.1 GCA_945614335.1 uncultured Prevotella sp. | reverse complement strand
CAGGCCTTGACTCGACTTTCTGTTGATGAGGGGCTGTCCGACAATGGCATAGCATCCATGATGACCGACAACGAAGGACAGCTATGGGTAGCCACCGACCACGGAATGTGTCAGATTAACGCAAAAACATGTCATGTGAACAACTGTTTTTATGTTGACGACGGACTTCAGGGTAATGAGTTCAGCGACGGAGCCGTTTCCGTTGGTCCTACAGGACAGTTCCTCTGGGGAGGTGTCAGTGGCATCACCTGGTTTTATCCGAAGAACATAAAGATGCAGACATGGAAAGCAAATGTGCAGATTACCAACCTTGTGGTAAATGGCAAAGACATCACCTCTGGCGACGAGTCGGGCATATACACCATCACCGACAAGCCCGTGTTCCAATCCGACCGTTTCACACTCTGCTACGACGACAACTTGTTCTCCATCCAGCTCTCCACCCTTACCTACGACTCTCCAGAGCATATTACATACTCCTACAGCGTGAACCACGACGAATGGACCACGCTTCATCCCGGACAGAACGAGATAAACTTCAGCCTCATGCCGCCGGGCACTTATAAGTTTCGCGTAAAAGCAATCAAAAACAATCAGGAATCGGACATAAAGGAGTTTACCGTCGTGGTGAAGTCGCCATGGTACAGCTCTACTATGGCCTATGTGGTTTATCTCGCCATTATCGTTGCCTGCATATACCTTTATATAAAGCAGAGGAAACAGAAGGAGCTGGACCGCATGAAAATTCAGGAGCACAAGCATGCCGAAGAACTCAACGAGGCTAAGATAAAGTTCTTTATGAACATCAGTCATGAGATACGCACTCCTATGACCCTCATATTGGCACCTCTTATGACCCTTCTCAAGGAAGACAAAGATCCGCGTCGAACAGGAGCGTATTTTACCATAAAGCGAAATGCGGAGCGAATACTCCATCTCATCAACCAGATGATGGACCTGAGGAAGATAGAGAAGGGAATGATGAAGATGCGTATGCGTGAGACAGACATCATCGGCTTTGTGGAAGACATTTGCCACATGTTTGAATATCAGTCGAAAGCCAAGAGCATAAAGTTCAGCTTCGTGCATGAAGACGAACACTTGCCGGTATGGATAGACCTCGCCAATTTCGACAAGGTAGTGGTAAACCTGCTTTCCAACGCGTTCAAATATACAGCCACAGGAGGAGAAGTGGCCGTGACGGTCAGTCACGACAGCAAAAACATGGTGCTCGCCGTTCGCGACAATGGTGAAGGCATTCCAAAGGACAAGGTCGACAAGATTTTCGAGCGTTTCTATCAGAGCGACACCAAGACCAACGAACGACATCTCGGAACCGGCATTGGACTCGACCTCACCAACTCACTCGTACTGCTGCATCATGGCTCCATAACCGCCAAGAATAACGAACAGGGTGGGGGATCCACATTCACTGTCACCATTCCGCTCGGGTCTGCACATCTGCGCGACGAAGAGAAGATGGAAATCACCGAAAACGACAGAAATGAGGACACAATGTCTAAACTTCTCGAAGAAAGCTACGATACTGTAGAGGAACCTGACACCACAGACCAACAGGCGATTATGCCAAAAGGCAAGCGTCAGTCGTTGGTTGTGGTGGAAGATGACATCGAGATACAGAAATACCTCGTCGACGAGCTTTCGCCATATTTCAAGGTGTCGGCCTATGGTAACGGACAGGAAGCCCTTGTCGGAATACTGAAAGATGTGCCCGACCTGGTAATAAGCGATGTGACGATGCCGGTGATGGACGGTACAACACTCAGCACCAAGCTGCGCAACAATATCAACACCAATACCGTGCCCGTCATACTGCTCACCGCAAAGTCGAGCGACGAAGACAAGCTGGCTGGACTCGAAACCGGAGCCGACGCATATATTGTCAAGCCGTTCAACATCGACATATTGAAGCGCACGGTCCTTAACCTGATAAATTCGCGAAACATGATGCGAAACAAACTCTCAGGCAACGAAAGCCAGGAAGACAAGGTGGAGAACCTCGACATACAGACTGCCGACTCAAAACTGATGGAGAGAGTGATGAAGGTGGTGAACAGCAATCTTGGCAATGCCGACCTTAATGTAGACTTTATAGCCCGCGAGGTGGGACTGAGCCGAGTGCATTTCTATCGAAAGATGAAGACCCTTACCAACCAGTCGCCACATAGTTTCATACGCAACATACGCATGAAACAGGCGGCGAGACTGTTTGACGCCGGTCATCAGAACATCAACGATGTGATGTATGCCGTGGGATTCTCAAACACCAGTTCGTTCTCCTCCGCTTTCAAAGCAGTATACGGGGTGTCGCCCCGAGACTATATCAAAGACAAGAACGGAAAGGAAGAGTGAGAGTAATCCGAAAGGTTTCTCTCAATCTTCTTTTTCATTTGTTTTTGTATCTTTTTATCTGCAATCTGCCAAAATGTAACATTTCATATAGTATGTGTTACATATTGTTTACCTTATTTAAGATATATGGCTTACCTTTGCAGACGTTTTTATAACATAATCAAATTACGTTAAATAATTGCTAACTATCCAAATATTATTAAATATGTATGTAAAGAATTTACTGGCAACATTGTTGTTGGCATTTGTGGTCGCCATTGCAAATGGTAGTGATGACCTCCCGTCAATATCTGTCGATGGTAAGTACCTTGTTGACGAGAAGGGAAACAAAGTGACGCTTCATGGAGTCATGGACACCCCCAACCGCTATTTCAACGGATGGCGCTGGCAAGGGTGGAAACCGGAGTATAACGGAGAGGATGTGCAGCCCTGCCTCAATTATTTTGAGAAACTGTTTACAGCCTTGACCAATCACGACCAGGGAGCCTATTGCACTGTCTTCCGCCTTCATCTCGACCCGTGTTGGACCAACGACCCCAACCTGCCTTTGGTAGGAGAAGGCGGAGAACAGAACATCAGCCAGTTTTCCCAGAGAAGGCTTGGCATGTATTGGAAAACACTCTATACCCCACTTATTAAGAAAGCCTTGGCACATGGAATGTATGTAGTCATACGTCCGCCAGGAGTTTGTCCTCATGATATAAAGGTTGGCGATGACTACCAGGAATATCTCAAGACCGTATGGGGAACAGTCACTACAATCACCACTTTCCTCAATAATAATGCA
>CALZAP010000256.1 GCA_945614335.1 uncultured Prevotella sp. | reverse complement strand
GGCCTCTGTCGCCATCACACATTATTTTGTTTTCGTTATCTTTTATCATTCGTTATGTTGTATATAGAGTTTTCGTTTATTACTTTTTTTGTAGTATCAGCATTATCATCTGCAACGCCATGTCGAAGAATACGATTTTTGCGTTTGCGTTTTGCTTAATGTCACGAACAATTTTGTCGGCCATTTCGCTTATCTGGATTATGTTCCCCTCGTGGATGAAACGAGCAAACTTCACGGCAAAAGCCTCTTCTTCTTCAGTCATGTAGTTGAGCTCGGGATTGCCGAAGTTGTACATGAAGTTTTCGCGTGTCAAGCGTATGAAATAATCCATAAACCGCTTCTGTTTTTCCCTTCCATATCCTGCTATGCGCTCGCTCCATTTCTTCAGGTCGTGGATGTTGCGCATATATGCAAGACGCATAAGCTGCTGATAGTCGGCAAAGAAGTCGGCCGTCTCGCTGTCGTTGTCAATTATGCGAAGTGCGTTGAGCCAGCTGCCGTCAGAAAGTCGAGCCACACGTGTTGCCGTTTCTGCACCCAATGGATATCTTTCGGCAAGAACTTTAGCTATGCTGTCGTTGTCAATGCGTCTCACGTCGATGCGCTGTGTTCGGCTGCGTATTGTCTCGAGTAGTTTGTCAGGTTCTTGGCAAACCATGATAAACACAGAATGAGAAGGCGGTTCTTCGATTAGTTTGAGAATCTTGTTAGCACATTCAATGTTCATTCGCTCTGGCAGCCAGATTATCGAGACCTTATATCCGCCTTGGCTCGACTTGAGGCTGAATTTCCTTATCAGCTCGTCGCTCTCGCCAGCGGTGATGATGGCCTGCTGGTTTTCAGCTCCAATGGCTGTCATCCATTGGTCCATGGAGAAATATGGTCCTGTCTGGATCATTTCGTGCCATTGCTTGGCGAAGTCGTCGCTCACAGGCTTGTGGTCGGCGCCCATCGACGGTAGCTTTATGGTGGGGAAGGTGAAATGCAGGTCGGGGTGCTCCCATTTTGCCAACATTCGGCATTGTGGACAAGCCTCGCATGCCTCGTCGTCACAGGTGTGGTTGCGGCACAACAAATAGTTGGCAAAGGCGAGAGCGAGTGCCATCTTTCCGCTGCCTTGCGGTCCGCAAAGCATCAATGCGTGTGGCAGTCTGTCTTCCCTTGCCATCTGTGTGAGCCTTGTCCACACCTCTTTTTGTCCTATGACGTCACCTTTTCTCAATTTTTTTTCTGTGGTTTTTAATGTCTGTTCTTAGAGCAGTCTTCTTGCCACTTCCGCTACGGAGTCAACGGCTGACACGGTGTAGAAGTGGATGTTGTGTATGCCATGTGAATACAGTTCCTTGCATTGTGCCACAGCCCATTCCACTCCGAGTTGTCTGGCCTCTTCGTCGGTCTTGCATTTTATGGCTTCGAGAGCCAATGACTGAGGTATGTCGCAATGGAACGTCTTAGGTACAATGGTGAGCTGGCTAAGCTTGGCGAAAGGCTTTATGCCGGGAATGATAGGCATGGTGATGCCAGCCTGTCGTGCCTTTTCAACAAACTCGAAGTATTTCTGGTTGTCGTAGAATAGCTGAGTCACGGCATAGTCGGCTCCGAGGTCTTGCTTCTCTTTCAGATGTTGGAGGTCCATCTCGAGGTTTGGTGCTTCCTCGTGTTTCTCTGGGTAGCATGCCACACCGTAGTCAAACTTCTCTCCCGGACATTTTATCGGAGTGCCATCAGCAAAGAATCCTTCGTTGAAGCGGTTTACCTGACGTATGAGGTCGGTAGTGTGTTCGTGGCCGCCTGGTGTAGGGATGAAGCGCGGGTCTTCCTTGGCTTTGTCGCCTCTGAGCAGCAGCAGGTTGGATATGCCGAGAAACTGCAGGTCGAGCAGTTCATATTCAATGTCCTCTACTGTCGCGCCACTGCAGATGACGTGTGGCTGAACAGGAATGCCATACTTGTTCTGTATTGCTGCGGCGATGGCAATGGTGCCTGGGCGGCGGCGTATGCGCTGTCGCTGCAAGAGACCGTTGTCCATCTCGTGATATACAAACTCGCTGTGGTGTGTGGTGATGTTGATAAACAGAGGGTCAAACTCCTTTAGCTTGTCTATTGTAGCGAAGAGTTTGTCTGTTCCTGTTCCTTTTAGCGGAGGCAGCACCTCAAACGAGAAATGTCTCTTGTCTTTGTCTTTATTTATTAGTTCGATAACTGTCATTTTGTTCCAAATAAAACATTTGGCGACAAAATTACAAAAAAAAATCCAAACTTAGGGCATTTTCGAAGAAAAAGCGTAAAAAAAAGAGGGGAAGTGCTGTTCTTCCCCTCTTTTTGTTTTATTTCTCTATGATATAGAGCTTGAATGTCATTGGTTGCAATACATCGTTGAGTATTGTGTTTTTCTTTCCTGCCTCGCATTTCATGGATCCGTCAACGGGGCGGATCTTGTCAGGATTGTCTATTGAGTTCTCGTCGTCGAGACCATTGTGCGACAGTGTGATAGTCTTCACGGATTTCTCGCCTTTGAGACCCAAGAGGTTGACCGAAACGGGTTGTGCCGTTTTGCCAGTGTTGATAATCTTGACGATGACGGTGTTAGCCTTAGCGTCGAGTACAGAGCTGGCGAAGAGTCCGTTTTGTCCTTCCTGTCCAGCCACAAACTGCTTGTTCATAGTCAGTGGAAGCACGTTGGTTCCCTTGTTTTGGGCATACATCTGCTGTACGTAATAGCTTACGGTCTTGAACATCTTAGTGTTGTCGAACCATATAAGGTCAGGACGCCACTGCCATCCGTCAACATGTGCGAGGAGAGGAGCGTAGGCGGTCATATATACCACGTCGGCATTGCGTTCAAGGTCGGTCATGAAGGCTGCCTCGTAGAGCGATGTCTCGTAGTGGTTCCATTTCTTTCCCTTTCCGTGGCAGGCATATTCGCCGGCAAACACTTTCGGACCCTTGCGGTCGTAGCTCTCGTAGCGTAGGCCATGGCTGAGGAACCACGACTCGGGGCGATAGAAATGCTCGTCCACGAGGTCTGCTTTCTGGCTTTTCATCGCTTCCCAACCGAGGTCAAACATCTTGCCTTCAGAGTCAGGACCGCTGGTGCCAACAATCTTTATCTCTGGATACTTTGCGCGGATACGCTCAACAAACGGCTTCAGGCGCTTGAAGTAG
>CALZAP010000255.1 GCA_945614335.1 uncultured Prevotella sp. | reverse complement strand
TGTGCGCCAACCTCCTCTTCGCTGAATGGTATCCAATGGTTTATGCCGTGGCGGCAGCTTATCCTGTTCTGACCGTTGAAGAGCGTGAAAACAAGGCAGTCGCTTTGGAATACCGCATCCGTTTTCCATCCGTCGTTTGGATATAGAAACTGGTCGCGGTCGTTGAGCCAAGTGGCTTCTATACACAGGCGGACACTGAAATAGATGCAGGCTTCCTGCACGTTTTTAGGCGTTATCCAATTGCCCTTCACTTGTTTCAGGTCGTTTGCCGATGGAGAGAGCGTGATGAACACACCGTTGTTGTTTTGGAAATCCGTGCCAAGAAATCTCAGGTAGGCAATCTTTTTGCCTGCCTTGTCATAGTATTGCCGAAGCCAATGGATGATGTATTTCTCATCTTTGTATGAATACAGGTTCTTCGTCCCCATAAACTGTGCCTTATGGTCATATACATCGGCCTTGATGCTTACAAACTCCTCTTTTTCCGCTATATGGAAGATTTGGAACCCAATGGGGAATTGACCCGAGACGTTGTCGAAAGTCTCTGCCGGAGTCAAAAAAATTCGACCGAGCTTCGCTCGGTATTGGTTTCTGAATCCCGTGAAGTTGGGTCCTTGCAGTGTTTTCAAAGTTGAAAACACTGCAAGGACGCAGGTAGGGATTTCGCTCACAATTCTTGCAAAGAATTGGGCAAATATTTCATTGCCTGCCCTGCCGAGTTCCTTCTTGTATCTTTCTTTGATAGAGGTGCTTGCCAGCCCCTTGCGATTTTCGCCAGTGCCTGTTATGGTTCGGGCATTGCTTGCCTCGGCGTAAGGCGGATTGATATAGATGACGAGTTTGCAGCACTTCAACGGGTCATTGATAATTTCCTTAAGCTTGTCGGGCAGACGGTCAAACGAGTCGTTCAGAAAGTCGAACTGGAATACATGGCTGTCGAGAAGATTCGAGCCTCCCGACTCGTTCATGTGCGCTATGCGGTCGTGCATCACGTCAACGTCGGCCTTGTCGAGCGTGCTTGCCCAGATGTGATATTTATTGGTCAGTCCTGCGAGCAGGTTTCCGGTGCCAGCACAGCAGTCCCACACATAATATTCGTCCTGCCAGTTTTCGCCAAGCTCGTCGGCTATATATTGTTGCGACAGTTCCACCCACTGTTGCGGAGTGAAATACGAGCCTTTTCTCTCCCTGATGTCTTGCGGCACAAGCAGGTCGCGCCTTTGCACAATATAATCCCAGTATTCCTTGCGAGGCGGACGCTCGTATCTGTTCCAGAATTGCTCGTGTGCCACTTGTCCGTCGTTGAACTCCGCACGCTTCATGTCAAACAGTCCTGCGCTGTCCACCTTGCGGTCAAGTTCGTAGAAGTTCTTCTTCAGCAATACAAACAGCTTTTCCTTCAGTGTGATGTTTTCCTTCGAAAGTATGTCGGCAAGAAAGAAGTCGGCATCGATGATACCTTTTTTCTTCGCCTGTTCCCAGTCGATGACTATTGTGGGCTTTACCTTGACGAGCCATTTCTGGTATATCACTGGAAAATTGTTTTTGTTGATTCTTGTCTTCATCACTTTCTTCTTCCCCATCTTGAAGTTAGAGCGGATGAAACGGCGCAGGTCTTTTTCGTCCTTTTTATAGTCGAACAAGGATATTTCGCGGCTCAGCTGGTCGTGCAGCAAGTCATACAGATAGTGGAACTCGCGCGTCTCGTGGTTGGACGGGGTGACATTCCAGTTGAAGTCGTTCTGATAGAACACCTCCATCACGTTGTGAAACTCGATGAAGGCAATCTTCTCCTCGTCGAATGCGCCGAGGAATCGCGGCGGCAGGAGCTTCTCGTGGGTGCGTGCCTTGCCGATGGTGATGATGAGCTGCACGAACGAGGCGAGTATGTCCTCTTTCGTCCCGGCCTTGGCCTCGGCCCAAAGGAAATACTCACGGTCGAAGAGCTCTGGCAGCCCTTCGTTCTGGCGGAGTGTCACGGCAAAGTCGATGTCGCCGATTACGGGTGTGGCATCGTATTCCTGAAAGAACTGGTCGCGTATGCGGTTCTTCACTTCCTCTTCTCTTGTCCTGCTGTTGTTTGCCATATTTGTTTGCTATATTCTTTTTTGTTGATAATGCTTATTCTTATTTCTACTCCTTCGAGTTATAGGGTTCGAGGACGACCCAAATGCCGGATTTGTCGCTGCCTTCATGCCGGATGACTTTTGCTTTTTGTAAAACAGACAAATCGCGTTGAAGAGTTCGCTTCGGGATAGCAAGAATTGCAGTCATCTGAAGAATAGTGATGGTAGGCTTAAGTCTTATTAGTTCCTTTATGCGTTTTTGACGGTTCGTTAGTTCCATTAAGATTGTAACATCTGAGTTTACAACGCCACTTTCATTGTTTACAGCGCCATTTACAGCGCCACTTTCATCATTTACACCGACATTCTTTCCGACATTTACACCGACATCAGTATTGCTGCAATTATTAGTACCATCTGATTTACAGTTGTTTAAATCATTTTTTATTCCGACATTCTTTCCGACATTTAAACCGCCATTTACTGCGCCATTTACAACGCCACTTTCGTTATTTACAGTGCCACTTTCCTCTCTGCTGGCAATAATATCCTCTACGGTTCTGCGCTGTATCGTCACCAATACACCGCCACCGCTTTCCTCCACCGTCGGCACAGGATGCCCGGCTTTTTCGAACTCCTCACGTATCTTCTTGTAGCCGCGCCCCCATGATTCGATGAATCCGGCCTTGTAGAACACTGAGGCAATGTTGCGGTTGCGGGGATAGGAGGCGTGCTTCTTCATCAAGTCGGCAGGCGTGAGTTCTTCTGGCAGGAGACCGTAGTTCCATAGCTCCACGCTCTTGTCAAAGACACGCATCAGGATGGCAGGGCCGCTGTACAGCTTGTGTACTATCGAATTGTATATCAACTCGCGTAATGCCTTTTGCGGTATCTCCAGTTCCTCTATGCGCTGCATACCCTCGTAGCGGATGGGCGATACCAAATAGCGGGAGCGCAGCAAGTCCATCACCTTGCCTGCCATCTGTATGAGGTTACAGTCCACTACGTCCTGTATGATAAGGTCGCTCTCGTCGTTATGGAAACGACCTATCTTGAACTCTGCAGCGGGGAAGAACTTGTGTACACGCTTGCCGAAAAGAAGG
>CALZAP010000254.1 GCA_945614335.1 uncultured Prevotella sp. | reverse complement strand
CACGCCGCAAGGCAAGATTGGCAGCGGTTCCATGCCCATGTCTTCGCAGAGCTGGAAATACTCGTGGTAGCCAATTTCCATCGACTGGTGGTAGCCCCATGTGTTCTTCATCTGCTTGCGCTGGTGCTTTGGTCCTACGGTTAGTTTCCAACGGTATGTGTTCCAGAATCCGTCGCCGCCGCCGTGTACCACACATCCGCCTGGGAAGCGCATGAAGCGTGGGTGGATGGCTTCGAGTGTCTCGGCCAGGTCGCGGCGAATGCCGTGTCCGTGATATGTGTCTTGTGGAATGAGCGACACCTGGTCGATGTCCATCACTCCCGTCTGTAGTGCGAGTATCTGCAGTACGGCGGTCTTGCAGTCTTTGCCTGCGGTGATGGTGGCAGAATACTGTTTCCATGCTCCGCCGCTCACTTTGATGGTTGTCTCGCCGAGCACGTTAGGATCCTTGCCCCAGCCTGTTGGTTCGGCTATGACGATGCGTACGTCCTTGTCGGCTCCCTTTATGTTGCGTGCAAAGAAAGAGAAGTCGTATTTCTCGCCTGCCTTTACGGTCATGGCGTCAAAGCCGTCGTTCTGCACTCCGAATCCTGTCCATCCCGTGTAGTCGTAATAATGTCCCACACGCTCTATGTTCAGGCGCATGTAGTTAGGATTATTGGGATGGAGCGGTTCTTGTTGTTTTGCCTCAAGGAATCCGAGCGAATGTCCTGGGCGGATGGTGCGCCATGCGGTGCCTGGTCCCCATCCGTCGTGGTCTGACGGAGAGTATTCGAACGAACCGTTTTGCACGAGCTGTGCGTTGAGTCCGCCGTCGGCAGAGTTGTTGATATCCTCAAAGAAGATACCTATTAGTTGGTCACTGATCTGTTTGCCTCCTGCTGGGGCAGACATCTTTTTCTGGGCAGACACGCCCATGACTGAGGCCAAGAGCATGGCCCCGAAGACATAACGTTTATTCATTTTTCTATAAATATGTTTTTAGTCTGGATGGGTTAAAATTAGACATGTATTTCTCTTTTTTCTTTCTTCTACTGAGTATAAGCCTTTAGGGCCAGTGCCTACCACCTCTTTTTCTTCTTCTTGAAGAGCGAACCATAGCGGCGGTAGAGCTTCGTGGCCACCATAGCCACGTCGAAAGCCATGATGCCCTTGCTGATGATGCCCGTCACCATCTCGCCCTTGTCGGCCGATGGTTTTACCGTGGTGAGGTCGTGCCACAGCGTGGCAACCTTCTCGCCGCTCTGGTCGATGGTGGTGCGCAGCTGTTCTTTCCGCAGTTGTATGTCGGTGAGATTACGTATGGGTGTTGTCTGTGTCATAGCTCTTAACTAAGTAGTATATTGGCAAAGCATCTCACGAGTGGTCGCTCGATGAGCGGTTTGCGGAAAAGGTAGATGACGATGAGCAGCAGCGCGTATGCTCCGCCCATGATGGCAAAAGCCTCTGCCGTGCCCGTGCATGGCGCCATCCAATAGACGGCGGCAAACGACACATAGAGCATGATGGCGAGGGCGAAGAGGAAGCTGACGACAAACAGCGAGGCGGCGGTGAGCAGGCGTACGGCCTTTTCAGCTACGTCGAGCTTCAGATAGTCTTTCTGCAGTTCGACGTAGTCCTTGAGAGCCTCTACCAGCTGGGCGATGGTCTCGATGTTTTTATCGTTTGAAAACATTGCCATGTGCTTACTCAGCTGGCGCTACCTCTTGAATGTCATCCACGAGAGTGTCAACCTCCTTGCGCGAGAGTTTCACATTGTGCTTGCGGAGAAAGTCGTCAACGGTATCACTGATTTTCGTGCGGGTATCTTTTCCCTTCTCTGGTGCCAAGAGCAGGCCTAAGGCGGCTCCGGCGATGGCGCCTCCGAGGAATGCGCCGATGTAACCTAAACTTTTCATGATAAAATTGTTTTTAAAATGTTTCTAATTTCTGATAACTATGAATGATGTGGCAAATGTAGGCATTTTTATCGAAATATCAATAGTTTTGTGCGTGATTTTTTGTTAAAAACACAAGATTTTGTCGATTTAACAAACTTTATGCAGCATTTTTGCTCGTATTTCACGAAATCTTCGTAACTTCGCAAGGTCATACGACGACATCACATGAAAACATGTTTAATTAAATTACAGAACAAAGCAAATATGAAGAAGTATTTTGTATTGTGCGTAGGTTTCTGCGCAGCATTGGCAATGACAAGTTGTAAATCAAGCGAAAGCGCTTATAAGAAGGCTTACGAGAAGGCTAAAGCCCAGGAACAGGCTCAGCCAGCCCAGACTCAGGAGCCTGTCAACGTGGTTGCTCCGGTAGAGACAAAGCCTGTCACCGAGACACGCGTAGTGGATAATGTCGATAACGTGCAGGTGCGTCAGGAGGACTACTCGCTCGTGAGCGGTGCCGGACTGAAGAACTTCAGCGTCGTTGTTGGCGCCTTCTCTGTACGCGCTAACGCCGAGGGACTGCAGCAGCAGCTCAAGGACGCTGGCTACGACGCCCAGATCGTGAAGAACGAGGCACGCAACCTCTACCGTGTCATCGCTGCCACCTTCGACAGCAAGAGCGAGGCTGCCAGAAGCCGCAACGAGTTCCGTGCTAAATATCCCGACGCTTGGTTGCTGGCTAAATAATACAGATGTCAAGAATACTCGCTGTCGATTACGGCAAGAAGAGATGTGGAATAGCGGTCACCGATCCCCTGAAAATTATCGCCGGGGGATTGGCGACCGTTGCTACGTCTGAACTATTGTCGTTTATCAAAGACTACACCACACGCGAACAGGTGGAGACAATCGTCGTGGGCGAACCAAAACAACCTAACGGACAGCCCAGCGAAAACCTTCCGCGCGTAAGGGCCTTCGTGGCACAACTCAAGAAGATGATGCCCACGATGCCGGTGGAATACTACGACGAGAGGTTTACGTCGGTATTGGCACACAAGGCCATGATCGACGGCGGACTGAAGAAAAAGGCGCGGCAGAACAAGGCTCTCGTCGATGAGATCAGCGCCACGATCATCCTTCAGGACTACATGAACTCGAAAAGATTCTCATAATTCACACACACAACAACCAGAAAAAAAAACATTTAACTCGATGATTTTACCTATTTATACTTACGGACAGCCCGTACTGCGCAAGGAAGCACAGGACATCACGGCTGACTATCCCGAACTCAAAC
>CALZAP010000253.1 GCA_945614335.1 uncultured Prevotella sp. | reverse complement strand
TTTCTCGACACAAGCATCAATATGGCCATGCAACCATTTAAGATGCTTGTGGGCGACATGGTGAACGAGAAGCAGAAGGCTCTTGCCTATTCCATACAGAGTTTCCTCTGCAATGCCGGTTCGCTCGTGGGCTATGTGTTCCCGTTCCTCTTCACCCTGCTTGGCATCAGCAATCTCGCTCCAAAGGGAGTGGTGCCCGACACGGTGATTTATTCGTTCTACATCGGCGCTGCCATTCTCATCCTCTGCGTCATCTACACCACAGTGAAGGTGAAGGAGATGCCGCCGGCCGAGTATGCCGAATATCATGGCCTGAAGAAGAATCTCGACGAAGAGAAGGTAAACGTGCTGAAACTGCTGAAAGATGCTCCAAAGGCATTCTGGACTGTAGGCCTCGTGCAGTTCTTCTGCTGGGCGGCCTTCATTTATATGTGGACCTATACAAATGGAACAATAGCCGAAACCTGCTGGCATACCACAGACCCTTCCACCTCTGGCTATCAGGCTGCCGGCAACTGGGTGGGCGTGCTCTTCGCCGTTCAGGCCATCGGCAGTGTGATATGGGCAGTGGTTCTGCCAATGATACCCGACAGGAAGATGGCCTACTCCATAAGTCTTGTAATTGGTGCCATTGGCTTCTGCGCCGTACCGTTCATCGGCAACCAGTATGTGCTGTTCGTGCCTTACCTGCTCATCGGTTGCGCCTGGGCCGCCATGCTCGCCATGCCGTTTGCCATCGTCACCAACGCCCTTGAAGGCTATGGCCACATGGGAGTGTATCTCGGCTTGTTCAACGGCACCATCTGCATACCGCAGATTGTGGCGGCGGCTACAGGCGGAGCTATCCTCTCGGCCGTAGGCAGCTATCAGTACAACATGATGATAGTGGCAGGCGTGGCTCTTGCTGTGGGAGCTATATGCGTGTTCTTTGTGAAAGACAAGACATTGTCGAAGATGTAACGTGTGCAATCGTTTACGCAACAGCAATGCCCCATTTGTTAATCATTATGCCCGTGAAAACCGAAAAAAGTTCGTAACTTTGGGCAGTAAAACTATAAATTAATTCTATGACATTACTTTTTAACATGTCGTATCGTACAGTATACGGCGAAGAAATAATACTCAATGTCTTGCCTGTCGACAAAAAGTCGACAGGCGAGCAGTTCAGAATGTCTACCCTTGACGGAAACTCATGGACATGCACCGTAAACAGCATGGATAAGACCGGCACTGTATTAAACTATTACTACAGCGTGGTGAAAAACGGTGTTGAGGTGAGACGCGAGTGGCTCGTGGAACCCCACAAACTGGTGATGACTTCAAAGAAAGGTGTCAACTACACCATCTACGACCGCTGGATTGATAATCCCGAAGACTCTTATATGTACAGCTCTGCCATGACGGAGTGTATTGCGGCAAGAAACCGTCAGGAAGCAAAGCCGGTGGAATTCAGCAAGACTCTGAAACTTAAGGTAAGGGCGCCGCAGCTAAGGGCGAAAGAAAGACTCGCCATACTTGGCGACATAAAGCAACTCGGCAACTGGGAGGTCATAAAGGCATTGCCAATGACAGAGCAGCAGCCCAACGAGTGGGTGGCCGACATTGACGTAACAAATGTTACGGTAGAAAACATTGAACTGAAGTTTGTGGCCCTCGACGAGGAAAGGGACTATACGCCGATGTGGGAAAACAGCAACAACCGGCGCGTCAACATCCCGAAGATGAACAATGGCGACGTCATGGTGTGTGAACTCGGTGTGGCATTCTTCTCTATATATCCAGTGAAGGCTGCTGGCGCCGTCATTCCTGTCTTCTCGCTAAGGTCTGAGGGAAGTTTCGGAGTGGGCGACTTCGGTGACCTGAAGATGATGGTGGACTGGGTGGCACATACAGGACAGCGCGTGTTGCAGATTCTGCCCATCAACGACACAAACATCACACACACCTGGACCGACTCCTATCCATACAACAGCATAAGCATCTATGCGCTCCATCCTCAATATGCCGACCTTCGACAGCTCCCGGAACTGAAAGACAAGGCGCGCCGCGAACACTATGCCGCACTGCAGAAGGAACTTAACGCACTGAAGCAGATTGACTATGAGCGAGTGAACAACGCAAAGATGGAATACCTGCGCGAGATATTCTTGCAGGAAGAGGCCACACTCTCCAAGAAGGCCGACTTCAAGAGCTTCTTCGCCAACAACAAGGAGTGGCTCGTGCCTTACGCCGCTTTCTGCTACTACCGCGACCTTTACGGCACTGCCACATTCAGCCAGTGGCCCGACCATCACACACTGCCCGACAAGGAACGCGAGGCAATGTCGAAGCCTTCCACGGCATTGTACAAAAAAGTGGCGTTCTGGTATTTTGTGCAGTATGTGCTCGACAAGCAAATGCGGGGCGCGCACGAACACGCACGTTCAAAACATGTAATACTTAAGGGAGACATCCCCATCGGCATCAGCCGCGACGGAGTGGAGGCCTGGGTGGAACCACGTTACTTCAACCTTAACGGACAGGCAGGAGCGCCGCCAGACGCTTTCTCCGTGAACGGACAGAACTGGGGATTCCCCACTTACAACTGGGACGAGATGATCAGCGACGGCTGTTCATGGTGGGTAAGACGATTTACAAAGATGGCGGAGTACTTTGACGCTTATCGCATCGACCATGTGCTTGGGTTCTTCCGCATCTGGGAGATTCCCATCAATGCAGTCCACGGACTGCTCGGCCAGTTCTCGCCCTCTCTCGGCATGACCGCCGACGAGATAGAAGGCTACGGCCTGCATTTCAACGAAGACCGCTATACACGTCCGTTCATCACCGACTGGACGCTCGACCGCATGTTTGGCGACAATGCCTCAAAAGTAAAGGAACTGTTCCTCGACCGCCTCGACGACGAACGCTATCAGATGAAGCCCGAATTCGACACTCAGCGAAAAGTGGAGGCATGGTATAAGGAAATGAAGGATGAAGAATGCATAATGAAGAAGGAAGACCTTCGCGACTCCCTCTATGCGATGATTAGCGACGTGCTTTTCGTCCGCGACCGTAAGGACGCGAAGAAGTTCCACCCGCGCATTGGTGTTCAGCACGACTTCATATACGAGTCGCTCCACGATTCTGACAAGTATCTCTTCAACCGCCTCTACAACGACTATTTCTATCGTCGCAACAACC
>CALZAP010000252.1 GCA_945614335.1 uncultured Prevotella sp. | reverse complement strand
CTTCAGGTACGCCTACTTCCGGGTCATACTCCCATCCGCAAACGTCGCAAACATACTTTTTCATAATCGTAATTGTTTTTTGTGGGTTTGTTGAAATGTTGTCTTTTCTCTTGTTTATCACCTGCAAAGTTACGTCAAAGAATCCGTTCCGCATAATGTTTTGCGTAAAAAAATCATAATTCACGCTATTTTCCCGGCATCGCCACTGTCTGGCATCAGAATACGGGGAGTGTCAGCAGCTGGTAGTACAGTGTCTTTGCAATGCGTTCGTAGCCTGCATCGTTTGGGTGCAGGCGGTCGGTGTCGGGTCTGGAGAAGAACTGTGCGTTGCTGTCTGCAAGGGGATAGAGGCCGCAGAGCGCATTGAGGTCAATCACGGGCACCGCCCACACATTGCCCGCCTCTTTCACCGCCTCGACATAACTGTCGAGCCATACCCCGTTGCTGTTGGGATAGAGTTCGTCAGGCTGAACGTTCTTCTCGCCCGACGTGAAGAAGGCGCGGTGGATGGGAGTGAGCAGCACGATCTGCTTCGTAGGGTACAGCTCCTTCAGCTGGCCCATCGCGATGTTTATCCTTCCGCGCACCGTGGTGTCGTTGAGTGCCGGCGAGCGGTGCGGGCGCTTCTGGCGGTAAGGCTGTTTGTTGCGCGTGTAGGCCACCTCACGCTCGTCGGTGTCATACCATTCGCCGAGCGGGATGGCGTGGTTATAGTCGTTCGTGCCCATGAAGATGATGATGGCATCGACATCCTGCCCATGCTCGTCGAGCAGGGCCTGTGTCTGGCGCGGTATGTCGTTCCACTGCCGTCCGCTTATTGCATAGCAATAGCTTGTGGCGTCGAGCCATTCGCTCAGCAGCGACCACCATTTCTTTGTCCCGGCCTTCACGCGCGGGTCGGTGATGGAATCTCCGAAATACGCTATCTTCTTCCCCTGCCAGGGATGGGTGAATGTCTTCTGGCCGCAGGCGGGTGCAGCGAACATCGCGAGCAGAAGCGTCACGAGCATCAGTTGTCGTTTCATAGTCGTTTATGGTCAGTAGGTTGGTATTGTTTTCAAGGGGTGTCTGTTTGCCGTTAGGTTCAGGCATACACGCCTTCTATCTCCGCAATGTAGAGCGTATGCAGCCCTCCGCCCGGCTTGTCGTTATACCATCGTGCCAGCACTTCGCTGTCGATGAAACCGTCGGCTGACATGTCAGCCTTGTAGAGCTTGCGGCAGTCGAGCACGAGCCGCGCCTCGGCGAATGCCGTCGCTCCTGTCTGCAGCACCACGGGTGTCAGTCCCGCCTCGCCAATCTTGTCACGGTCGCGGCCGGAGACAGAGCCGCAGAGCTGCAACGCCTTGCGGTGCTCCTCGCCAAGGAAAGAGAGCGTCATGCGATCTGTGCGTTCCACAAAATCGTGTGTATAGCGTTCAGGACGTATGAAGACAAACGCCACCGGCTTGTTCCACAGCCATCCCATGCCGCCCCACGAGGCTGTCATGGTGTTCACCTTGCCCTCTGTGCCTGCCGTGACAAGCATCCACTCTTTTCCGATGAGCGAGAAAATGTCCTCGCCTTTCAAAATGCTGATATCCTGTTTTGTCATGATTGATGATGTGTTTTGGTTTCAGTCTGCAAATTTAGATAAAATTTCCGAGTTATAAGCCAGTTGAGATAAAAAAACTAATAGATTTCCTCCCCCCGAAAAGCCGCCAACATGGGAAAATCAAGGCCGACATACGCTCAATCCTATTTTGCGTGCTCTAAGTCACAATTATTTATTATCTTTGAGGTCTTATTGTTTAACCCTCTAAAAGTTAGGCTTATGAGATCAGTATGCGGCCTTGACGTTCACAAAGATAGTGTATATCTTTGTATTTTGAGCGAGGATGGCGAATTAATCGAGAAAGTTTTCGGAGTTTTAACATTTCAACTGCATCAGATGCGTGATTTGTTGCTCGCCCATCATGTGGAGAAAGTGTCCATGGAGAGTACGAGCGTCTACTGGATTCCCATTTGGCGCATTCTTGCGCCCCATTTTCACCTGCAGCTCGTCAACCCTTATTTCATCAAACAGCTGCCTGGACACAAAAGTGATGTTGCTGACGCGCAATGGATTGCCGAGTGCACGATGAAAAATCTTATCAGTAGCAGTTTCGTGCCACCTGAGGATATACAGCAACTCCGCCAGTACGACAGACGTATCTTCGACCTTGACGAGGAAATCGTCCGCAAGTTGTCCAAACTTGACGCCGTGATGCAGCGATGCAATATCCGACTGAGCAATTATGTGTCCAACGTGGACTGCAAGAGCTACAAGGACGTGGTGCGGAAAATATCCGAGGGTGTGACAGACCCGGAGATTCTGATAGAGGTAATCCACGGACGCATCATCAAACATCACGGCAGGGAAACAATACTGGCCTCGCTGACCGGTGTCGTATCACAAGCGGAGATAGACGTGCTCAGGCAGTTGCGTGAGGAGCTTGACCTGGCCGAGGAACACAAGCAGGAGTGCCTTGAGAGAATGTTGGAGATATGCCAGGAGAAATATCCTGACGAGTTGAGACGGTTGCAGACCATACCAGGAGTAAGTGAGCGTACGGCCACATCATTGATCGCAGAGATCGGAACGGACATGAGCAAGTTCGAAACGGCCAACCACCTTGCAGCCTGGAGTGGGCTGAGACCGAGAAACGACGAGTCCAACAGGAAGTTCAAGTCACGTCGCATAACTCACGGCAATGTCTATTTGCGTAAGAACATCATTCAGTGCGCATGGGCTGCAAGCAGGACAAAGGACTGCTTTTTCAGCAGATTCTCCTACCACCAGACGCAAGTCAGAAAGAAAAACAAGATGAAGGTCATTGTGGCTGTGGCTAGAAAGTTGTTAGTTGCCGCATGGCATGTAATCCACGACAAGACGGATTACGTTGACTTCCAAAAACAAGATCGTCAATCGCCCGCTTCAAACGGGTGACAACGATATACCACTCATGGAAAGGCTATTATCTTTGTGATGGTTCTGACCTCGCTTGCAAATTAACTTATTCCACGGGTGGCCATGGAAGCCAGTTTGAGCCTTGAGCTCGAAGAGGAAAGTATGATAATCCCCTACACCCGCGTAAACGTGGGTGTGGGATGTTATGTGCCATTTTAAGAAATACTTGGGCAAAGTCCTCTGTTTTAGTTACTCCTAC
>CALZAP010000251.1 GCA_945614335.1 uncultured Prevotella sp. | reverse complement strand
GTCTGCTTCTCAATGGAATGCTTGCTCTGTACGTTCAGTTCGGCTGCCATCTGGTCGCCGTTGTAGGCAAACAGATAGTCATAAAGCGGCTTCATGTTGCCGGCGATACTGCGTCCTATGCTGGTGGCATGGGTGGTGAAGATGGTGCCTATCTGCGGCAACCGGGTCTGGATGTAAAGCAGTCCGAGACCGGTCATCCACTCATTGCCGTGGTATATCACGTTGTGCTTTTCGGTGAGATTGAAGTTGTAGAAACTCTCTACCACCAAGGCTGCGGCATACGAGAACATGGAAGCCTCGTCATAGTCGCCGTAGGCGTGCAGACTGTCCACCTGATAGTGCTCCCACAGCCAGCCGTAGAGTTCGTTCTTATGCTCAAAATAGGGAGTGAAGTCCACCAAAATGGCAATGGGACTACCTGGTATGTTCCATCTTCCGATACGCACGGAGAGACCGGAAGACTTGCAGCTCGCTTTCCACTCCTTGAAAAGGGTCTTGTCTTCTTTGAAATACTGGCACTGGTTGCCTTTCCAAACATCGGGACCGATGAAGATAACCTTATCCGTGAAAACACTCTGCAATGTCTGCGCTCTGGTAGAAAGTACGGTGTAGATGCCGCCTACCTTGTTGCACACTTCCCAACTGGATTCGAAAATAAAATCTGGAAGTAACTCTTTATTTACCATATATATATGTTATGTGGTTTGTGAAAACAGGGCAGGCAGAACTAGGAAAACTTCCTCCTCAGAGTATGTCGATGCTAACCCATCTTCGCAAAATTGTTGCAAAGATACGTAAAAAATCAAAATTGATGATAAACATAACCCCTAAATCAATAATTATTGTGTGTTTTTTCATTCTCTGTTGTTTGACTCTTGATTTATATCAACAAATGTGCAGCGAGTGTCCTTTGTCCTTATCAGTCCAAAATGTTATCTGTGAGCGCTTTTCAAGATGAATGCATAGCATGATTTTCGCGCTGAAAAGCAAAGGGCAATGAATATTTTGCGGAATGATTAGTTGTTTCATTATTTTATTATACCTTTGCAGCGGATAAGGATACCTGGCATACGGGAGCGGATGCTCATACGGCGCCTGCCGGCAAGGTTCCCCAGCGGACGGAACACCCTTTCGTCTGAAATGTAAAAGTAAAGCAAACAGACATGAAACAGGACAATCAGAAAGTCATTACTCTGAAAACATTGACGAAAAACAATGTATGGGACATCCAGGAAAACGATGTTATCAAATTGTGGGAAGGAATTGAAAAAGAGGTGGATGCAAAGGTAAATCTGCAGCATTATCTCGACATTATACGTACTGCCTTCCTGATGGAAAAGGTTCCTGCAGACAAGAAAGTAATCAAGGATAAGTACGAGAAAATGGGCTATAAGGTGGGGGCCCTGAAGGTTGTGGATAACGGCGAGAAGATGATGTGGGCCATCAAGAAGCGTCCCATCACCAGAGTAACTGATTTGACCTATGAGAACATCCACCATATCTCGGCTGCCAAACTGCTTGAGGTAGTGGGGCGCAACTTCGGCGGTGGCTGGGACTCACTGTCGCAAAGCATCCAGGACATCATTGAAAACGGATTTGAAATATCTACCACCACCTTGCCCAAGGACAGGCTGAGAAAACCCGGCGGACTCTACGAAAAGAAGGTGGCCGACGGTTTTGAAGTGCTTGAGATTGAAAAGGGTACGTGGGTTGAGGCCATCTTTGCCAAAGTGAAGCCTTTGGCTGAGAAACCCAAACTGACCTTCCCCTCGAAGCACGAGGGTGACTTGGATGACGAGGAGGGAGATTTCCCGTTGCTGGATGATGAGGAAGAGGATGACGAACTGGAGATGCCGACAGACTTCAGCGACGAGGAAATGACTGAAGATAACTATCGCACTACATTCGAAATTGAAACCGACGAAGAAGAAGAGTCAGAGAATCTGAGCGATGACCTCTGATCTTCCTTTTGCACTCTTTATTAAATATTGTATGGCGACTGCTCTTAAAGACGATGTTAAAGTTTCTTAAAGAGCAGCCGCTATATATTATAATAGGAGAAAAAAGCCGTAACTTTGCACCCGTTTTTACAATTAACATAAAGTCTAACTTTATTAAATTCAAACAATTTACAAATTATTTATGTCAGAATTAACAAAAAACGTTCAGCCATTGGCAGACTTCAACTGGGAAGACTATGAGAATGGCAGCCACTCAAATGTGAGCAAAGAAGAGCTCGACAAAGCCTATGACGAGACCTTGAACAAGGTAAACGAGCGTCAGGTTGTCGAAGGAGAGGTAATCTCTATTGACAAGAAAGAAGTTATTGTCAACATCGGTTACAAGAGTGACGGAATTATCGCCGCAAGCGAGTTCCGTTACAATCCCGAACTCAAGATTGGTGACAAGGTTGAGGTTTATGTGGAAAACCAAGAAGACAAGAAAGGTCAGCTGGTTCTTTCTCACAAGAAAGCACGTCTCAGCAAGAGCTGGGAGCGTGTCAACGCTGCTCTTGACAATCAGGAAATCATCCAGGGTTACATCAAGTGCCGTACAAAGGGTGGTATGATTGTTGACGTATTCGGCATCGAGGCATTCCTTCCCGGAAGTCAGATTGACGTTCATCCTATACGCGACTACGACCAGTTTGTGGGCAAGACCATGGAATTCAAGGTGGTTAAGATCAACCAGGAGTTCCGCAATGTGGTTGTTTCTCACAAGGCTCTCATTGAAGCCGAACTGGAGGCACAGAAGAAGGAGATTATCTCCAAACTCGAAAAGGGTCAGATTCTTGAAGGTATTGTCAAGAACATCACTTCTTACGGTGTATTCGTTGACCTCGGTGGTGTTGACGGACTCATCCATATCACAGACCTCTCTTGGGGCCGTGTTGACGATCCCCACAAGGTGGTTGAGCTCGACCAGAAGATCAATGTCGTTATCCTCGACTTCGACGACGAGAAGAAGCGCATCGCCCTCGGTCTCAAGCAGCTCACTCCTCATCCATGGGATGCACTCGACGCAGAGCTTAAGGTTGGCGACCGCGTGAAGGGCAAGGTAGTCGTTATTGCCGACTACGGTGCATTCGTTGAAATCCAGCCTGGTGTTGAGGGTCTCATCCACGTCAGCGAGATGTCTTGGAGCCAGCACCTGCGTTCAGCTCAGGACTTCCTCAGCGTAGGCGACGAGGTAGA
>CALZAP010000250.1 GCA_945614335.1 uncultured Prevotella sp. | reverse complement strand
GGCTATTGCAAGGAATGAGTTGTGTTGCGCGCGCTCCTATTATAAAGGAAAGAGTTGCTCTTACATTTCTTAGAATGTTAAAGTGATGTTAAATTCTGGAAAACGCTTGACTCGTACCTTAGGGCATGGTGTAACTTTGCACTCGCTTAGCAAAAACAACAAAAAAGAATCGCGATTATGAGTTACAAGACAAAGTTAAAAATCGGAGATTTCTCACAGATGATGCAGGTGACGGTAAAGACCCTGCGACATTATGAGCAGAAAGGACTTCTAAAGCCTGACGAGGTGGACGAATGGACTGGCTATCGCTACTACACGGTGGAACAGATGCAACGGCTGAACAATATACGTAAACTGCAGCAACTTGGCTTCTCGCTCGATGAGATCGGATTGCTCTACGAGGATGACTCGCACGACCCGACTGTAAGCCAGCTGTCAAGGAAGATACGTGAAACCGAACAGCAACTGCGCATGCTGATGGACCGCCGTGAAAAACTGCTCAACTGGAGACGCTCCATTAATGAAATCAAAACAATGGAAAAATTTTCAATTCAATCACTGCCCGAAATCATCGTGGCAAGTCACCGTGAGGTAATACCAAGTTATGAGGCCATCGGCGAGATGTGCTGCAATGTGATAGGTCCTGAGTTGCAGCGACTTGGCTGCAAGTGTCCGCCTCCAGGCTACTGTTTCACAGTGGAGCACAACGAGGAATACACGCCTACTAATATCGATATCGAATACTGTGAACAGGTGGAGGAGAAGGGACAGGATTCTTCCATCGTACAATTTAAGACACTTCCCGCAGTGCCCACAGCAATATGTATGAAGCACTATGGTCCTTACGACTGCTTCTACGAGTCTTATACCGAGCTGTTCAAGTATGTGGAGGAACAGGGATACCGCATAGCTGGCAAGCCGCGCTGCTCTTACGTTGATGGTATCTGGAACCAAGAGAATCCCGAACTATGGCTCTCCATCATCCAAGTGCCAGTGGAGAAGGATTAAGAAGGAAAAGGGGCGGTGTACATCGCAATGATTGTTAACGACAAGAAAAGAATCCCTGTAAACCCATCGACTTGCAGGGATTCATTTTATTTCTAAAAACAGAGGTTTCCTCAAGAACGGGAATTTGATTAGCCAAAATAGTGGGGAAAGGTGTTTTTATAGCAATTCGTAACAAAATCACCGAAAAAATAGAAATAAATGTGTGTTTTGTTTGGTGATTTCATTCCTTTTGCATACCTTTGCAATGAAATATAAACAAAAGGAAAAATGGCAGAAAACAGCATATTCAACAAACAGTCGCTTGAGGCATTGGACTCAAAAGACGACATCATGGAGTCGGCAAGAGTGACACGGCCTTCGCTCAACGTGGTGCTCGGAGCCATGTTGGTGATGTGTGCCGTCACGGCGTACTGGTGTATCTTCGGCACTATAAACTATAAGGTGACGGCACAAGGCGTGCTGTTTCCGCATGGAGAAGCCACACCGCTAACACTGCCCTACGACGGTACCGTACAGCGCGTGCTCACCGCCCACGGTGAAGGTGGGCGAACCGCTCATGGAGGTGAGGACAGAGATGGCCGCCACCGACGTGAAAGCACCTGGATACGGTGTGGTGCTGACATACCGTCAGGAAGGCGATGCCTTCAAGGCGCAGGAGGCCGTGGTATGGATGATGCCTCAGGAGAACGACCGTAAGGGTCACGAGATGCTCGTATATACCTCGTTTAATGATGTGAGAAAGCTGAAGATAGGGCAACAGGTACAGGTCACCCCCGCCAATATGGAACGCGAGAAATGGGGTTATGCCTACGGAAAGATCACCGGCATAGAGCGTTATCCCACCACCCGCGAAGAGGTGGCGAGACGACTGAAGATGGACGCCTTGGCAGCGTTCCTGCCCGAGAAAGATGCCATATACGAGGTGAAGGTGCTGATGGACAGCAGTTCGCAGCCGTCGGGACTGAGATGGAGCAGGGAGAAGGCCGAGAAAGTGGTAATCCCAACCGGCACATTCTGTAATGTGCAGATAGTGACTTCGAAGAAACGCGTTTACGAGGTTCTCATCGGGAATGTCGAAGACTGCATAAATGACTTTATGGGCGACTAACAAGAAGACGATGAAGCTGAAAAGGAGCAATATAAAGAAGGTGCCTGTAGTAATACAGATGGAGTCGGTGGAGTGTGGAGCGGCATCGTTAGACATGATACTGGCCTACTACGGCAAATGGCTTCCATTAGAGGAGGTGAGGACGGCATGCGGTGTGTCGCGCGACGGCAGTTCGGCGAAGAGCATCTTACGGGCTGCACGTGGATACGGACTCGACGCATCGGGCTATCGTGTGGAGCCGTCGGCCTTGGAAGGCATGCAACCATGTATCATCCACTGGAACTTCGAACACTTCGTGGTGTTCCGTGGCTTCAAGAAGAACAACGCTTGTCTCAACGACCCCGCCACAGGTCCCGTGGAGGTGCCGATGGACGAGTTTGAGAAGGCCTTCACCGGCATAGCGTTAGAGTTTTACCCTACGGAAAAATTCACAAAGGGTGGACGAAAGACAAGCATATTCAGTTATGTGAAGAAACACATGCGAGGTGCCTCAAGCGCATTCTGGCTGACGCTGGTCTTCGGACTGCTCACTGCTTGTGTCACCATCGCCGTGCCAATGTTCACACGTATCTTTGCCGACGAGATACTCTCGGGACGCAACAGCGACTGGCAGACAATATTCCTCATCGCCCTCATGGCCGTAGCGTTGTTAAGCTTCGTTCTCACGCTCCTCAACGAGCGATACAGCAACCGTATAGCTGGCATGTTAGCAATAAAAGGGAACCTCAGCTTCCTGCGGCATCTGCTGACGCTGCCGATGACATTCTTCGCCATGCGATATGTGGGCGACCTGCAGCAACGCCAACATCTCAACCAGAGCGTCACCCACTCGCTCGTCAACGTCCTTGCACCACAGGTGATCAATATCGGATTGCTCGTGCTCTACCTCTTCCTTATGGTCACTTACAGCATGCCCCTGACACTGGTGGGTATCGTCGCCGTGGTGACCAACCTCGTCATGGTGCAGCACTATGCCGAGAAAAGAGTCAACCTCGTGCGCAGTCAGCAGCGTTCGTTAGCACAATACTATAACGCCACCGTGTCGTGTATCGATAATATAGAAAGAATCAAGGCGGCAG
>CALZAP010000249.1 GCA_945614335.1 uncultured Prevotella sp. | reverse complement strand
GATTTCATTGCCAAAGGCGGCTGCAAGGAAGAGGACTATGATCCTTTTGTGTCGGCTGTGGCAAAATGGTTCATCATAGACCAGCAGATACGTTCCATCGAGCATCCAGAGGTGTGCGTCACGGCAATCTACAACCAGGTTTTCCACAAGACAGTCAACGGTCGCCTCGTTGATATGGAAAGGCTTCGTCACTGCATTGGGGAGATGGCGAAGGCCATCACCAAGAAGAGCCATTGGTTCTGCATTTGGTGCGTCCTTCGCCACCATAACCTCATTGCCGACATTTCGCATGAGCATTTTGCCCAGCAGATGATGCACCCCGAATGGTTCGGACACCTGCCTGCCGACAAGCATTTCTCTGGCGACACACTACGCGAATACTCAGGCTATTTCACTCTCTACGACTATGCCGCATGGGACAACTCGGCATTTCTCGACTACCGAAACCTTAACGGCAAGAAGAAATGGTCGGAAAAGCTGTGTGACAAACTGCTGAGGAAATGCCTTGAGATGGAAGAACTCTACGTCAAGGTTTGACAAGCACTTCCTCGTCGGAGTAGCGGTCGAAGCCAACCGCAGGGTTGCCGCCCCTCGCCTTTGCCTTTTCAAGCAGTTGTCTCTGCCTTTCCGGCTCAAGTGGATATTCCCCACGCTTATAGCGATAGTAGGTTGACTCGCTGCCAAATCCGGCTGTTGACCAAAAATAGTTGGCTTTTCCCTTGGGAATGCTGTTGTACAAATTTTTGAACCCGTATGCCATACGTACCGTCTTCCTTACGAGCCGGTGCTCGCAACCGTTGTCGCCGTGGCTGACCATGTCGGGGTTAAGTGTTAAATACTCCATCTTTTCGGCTTTCGCCTTCAGATAATTCTCATGGCGGGCACATTTGCCGCTCATCTTGCATGCCGACAATGGGCATGTCGCGTTTTTACTTGTAGTTTCCATTGTAATTTTTTTTATTGTATTGTTTGTATTAATGATAGTATATGTTATTATTAATGTAAGCTTATGCTTCGCCGAGGGATAGCTTATGCTTCGCAGACTGTCAAGTTATGACAGGAGACTGCCATAGTTATGACAGAGCCGTAGGAGACGTTATGCTTCATCGGCATTAACGTCTTCCTTGCCGTCGTATATAAGCCAGCCTGAGTGACACCCTACACCCTACATTATTTGCACCTTACTCGCTGATAATCTGCAGGTTGTGGAATGTAGGGTTGCTCTCAACCCTACATCCACCCTACATTCTCCCTACATTCATGCAGCCTTGAGTGGCACGAGATGGTATTTCTGACCTTGGGAGAATCGCTTTGACGTGCAGCCCATGCTCTTTAGCGTCTGCCCGATTTTCACCTTCGTGCTGATTGATGTCTGCAAACTCGGATAGCGAGTCTTGAGGGCGTCAAGAATTGTCTTGCTGTTCACCCACAGTCCCTCTTCTCCCTGCAGTGGCAGACGGAAACAATTGCTGATCATCGTCTCCATGTCGTCGGTGCGGAAGAAGGGCAGGTTCAGTTCCTGTATCCTCTTCGTCTCGTCGATGTTGAACCAGTAAGGAGTGCAGCCGATGGTCAGCTCGTAGTAGAGTTGGGCATACAGTTGCTCATAGTCGATGGGCGAAGTGTTGTCAATAAGTTTTCCTCTTGGTATCTTTATGCAAAGATAGCGTCGCGAGCCGGTTTGGTCGCAAAGAGGATGCTCGTCGTTGGTGGTGGCCACGAACGATGCATATCGGCGGCGGTCTTCCTGGCTTCGTCCGAATATCGGTCTGCCGTTCACCTTCACCTTCGAGAGAGTTTGCTTCAGCCTGCCCTGTTGCGACACTCCCATGTTTGCAAACTCGTCGATGTTGACAATGAGGTTGTGGGTAAGAGCCATGTCGGCATCAAACTTGTTGGCGAAGTTGATGTGGTCGAGGAAGTAGCAACGCAATTCCTCCGGCAACAGCCTCACGGCAAAGGTCGATTTTCCACATCCCTGCTCGCCAATGAAGACGGGGACACATTCGTTGCCGTGTACGCTGTCCATCTGCAGCCAATGTGCCACGGCCGAACGAAACCATGTGGAGAGATACGCCAACTGCTCACTGGTTACACCGGGAATACGGCTGAACAGTGCTGCCACGTGGTTCTTGCCATCCCATGCCGGAAGTCGCGAAATCCATTCGGCTATCGGGTCGTAGTCGGCCACTGCGTCGGAGTTCACATACTCCTCTATGTCCTGCCTTGGCGACTTTGTCTCGCCAATGCCTTCCTTCTTTGCTCTTCTCACTATCGCGTTTAGCGTCTCCACAGTGAGCGGAAGCCATTGGTCGCTGTCGTTGGACCTCACTTCGGTTTTCCCCATCAGCAGGTTTCTCCTGAATTGGAAATTCTCTTCCAAGAACGATTCCACCTGGAAAACCAAGCCTGCCGTTTCTGTCATTTCAAAGGATGACTCCTTTTCATTTACTTTTTCCATCATTGATGAAGATTATAGGATTTTTAATTCCGGTTTTCGATTCCATGGCATTTTAACCTATGTAGGGATAATGTAGGGTGAATGTAGGGTTGAGAGGCACCTTACATTCATTAACTACCTGAAAACTAAGTATTTAGGTGTAAATAATGTAGGGTGTAGGGTTCCAGCGACATCCCCCCTGTAAATCTCTGCCACAGGCAAGCCGACAAAACCAAAGACCGCATCTCCCATTTTGGAAGACGCTGCAAAATTACTACAAAATCTTACTCTTTCCAACTTTTCCCCTCGCCCTGTCGTGAAAGAAACGGGGCTAAAGGGAAAAAGCGGAGAGTCGCGGGGAAAACGGCGGGGAAAAATTACATCTTTTTCTTGACTTACCAAAATGTTTTTGTGGAAAATAACCAAAAATACGTAATTCTTTTAGGCTAAAATATCCGAAAATACGTAATTCTTTCGCTATATGGCATACTTTCGTTGTTTGAAGATACAGAGAGCAGATGAAGTTGCATCTATGCAAACAGGTCGTCCACGAAACGACTTTTTATGCGTTTCGTGGACAATTAAGGTGGAAATGTAACATCGTGTTGTGAAAGAAAAAACATAAAATAACCTTTTTTATTTTGTATTCTCTTCGATTTGCACTAACTTTTGATAAGTTAGGCTGCACTCGGAAATACAAAGAAAAATTAGATTTTCCTTTGATATTTCACTCTTTTCAATAAAAATCTCACGCTCAGAAATGAAAATTAATT
>CALZAP010000248.1 GCA_945614335.1 uncultured Prevotella sp. | reverse complement strand
GTCCATGGTGGGCGTGATAGGTGTAAACCGCCGCATTTTCACAGCCCTTGCCGATCATGGCATATCTGTGTTCATGGTGTCCCAGGCATCTTCGGAAAACTCTACGTCAATAGGTGTTCGTGATGAAGATGCAGATGAGGCCGTTCGTGTGTTGGACTATGAGTTTGCCAAGGAGATAGAGACAGGTGCGATGTATCCTATGCATGCAGAGAGTGGGCTTGCCACAATAGCAATAGTTGGTGAGAATATGAAGCATACTCCAGGTATAGCGGGAAAACTGTTTGGAACATTAGGCCGAAGCGGTATTTCCGTTATAGCATGTGCCCAAGGAGCTTCTGAAACAAATATCTCATTCGTAGTAGACTCGAAATATTTGCGCAAGTCTCTAAACGTGCTGCACGACTCGTTCTTCCTTAGTGAATATAAGGTCCTTAACTTGTTTATATGCGGTGTAGGTACTGTTGGCGGAAATCTTATTTCCCAGATTCACTCCCAGTATGAAGAACTGATGCATAGTCGCCGTCTGAAACTTAATGTTGTCGGAATAGCAAGCAGTCACAACGCCATTTTCTGTCGTGAAGGCATCGATTTGGGCAACTATCGTGAGCAACTCGAGAAGTCTGCACCAAGTAATATCGAGCATCTTCGCGACGAGGTGATAGGTATGAATATTTTTAATAGTGTGTTTGTCGACTGCACTGCCAGTGGCGAAGTGGCTGCACTTTATCAAACCTTCCTTGAACATAACATTTCAGTTGTTGCAGCCAACAAGGTAGCTGCTTCAAGTGATTACGCAAGCTATCTGAAACTTAAGGAAACAGCCCTCAGCCGAGGAGTGAAGTTCTTGTTTGAGACAAATGTTGGAGCCGGTCTACCTATTATCGGTACCATAAACGACCTTCGCGATTCCGGCGACAAGATACTGAAGATAGAGGCCGTGCTTAGTGGAACGCTAAACTTTATTTTTAATGAGATTTCAGCAGATGTTCCTTTCTCAGAGACTGTCAGACGCGCTAAACAACAAGGCTACAGCGAGCCAGACCCACGCATTGACCTAAGTGGCAAGGACGTGGTTCGAAAGCTTGTGATACTCGCCCGTGAGGCAGGTTATAAGGTCGAACAAGACGACGTAGAGAAGCATCTTTTCGTACCATCTGAATTCTTTGCCGGAAGTATCGACGATTTCTGGAAGAACCTTCCATCCCTTGACGCAGAGTTTGAGTCGAGGCGTAAAGTTCTCGAGGCAGAAAAGAAGCGTTGGCGTTTTGTGGCAAAGATGGATCATGGCAAGACACAGGTATCGCTTGAAGCCGTTGGCGAGCACCATCCTTTCTACGGACTCGAAGGTTCTAACAATATTGTTCTTTTGACTACAGAACGCTATCGTGAATATCCGATGCTTATCCAAGGCTACGGAGCAGGTGCCGGAGTGACTGCTGCCGGTGTGTTTGCCAACATAATGTCAATAAGCCAACAAGTAATATCATTCTTATGAAACATATAATTATTCTTGGTGATGGCATGGCAGACCATGCAGTGAAGAAACTTGGAGGGAAAACCCTTCTTCAGTATGCTGACACTCCATATATGGACATGCTGGCAAAAAAAGGTCGTTGTGGCAGACTGATAACAATTCCCGACGGCTACAGTCCTGGTAGTGAGGTGGCAAATACAGCCATCTTGGGATATGATCTTGACAAGGTTTATGAAGGCCGCGGCCCGCTTGAGGCAGCAAGCATTGGCTATGAGATGCAACCGGAAGACATGGCTATAAGGTGTAATATCATCACCTTGTCTGACAACAAAATAAAGAATCATCACGGCGGTCATCTGACCACGTCCGACGGTGACCAGTTGATACAGGCCCTCAACGAACAGTTAGGCGACGATCGTGTACGTTTTATCACAGGCATCCAGTATCGCCATCTTCTTGTAATAAAAGGTGGAAATAAGCACATCGTGTGCTCGCCGCCTCACGACCATCCCGACCAGCCATGGCAGCCCCTGTTGGTTAGGGGAGAAGAAGGCGGTGAGGAACCGGGACGTATGACGCCACAAGAAACAGCCGACTTACTGAACGAACTGATAATAAAGTCTCAGGCTATTCTTGCAAACCATCCGATTAACAAGAAACGTTTGGAAGATGGTCTCGACCAGGCAAATTCAATATGGCCATGGAGTCCAGGCTATCGCCCTTCAATGCAGACTATACAAGAAATGTTTCCCGAGGTCAAGTCCGGTTCTGTGATATCAGCAGTCGACCTTATTCGTGGTATTGGTCATTATGCAGGATTGAAGACTATTATAGTAGACGGAGCTACAGGACTTTACGATACAAACTATGAAGGAAAGGTTAAGGCTGCTATAGAAGCCCTGAAGACTGATGATTTCGTCTTTCTCCATGTAGAAGCTAGCGACGAGGCAGGCCACGACGGCAACCTGTTGTTGAAATTACGCACAATAGAGAATCTTGACAAACGTGTGGTAGAGCCTATATATAATGAGGTGAAGACATGGAATGAGCCCGTAGCCATCGCAGTATTGCCAGACCATCCCACCCCCGTTGAAATCCGTACTCACGTAAATGAGCCAGTGCCGTTTGTGATATATTATCCGGGCATTGAGGCCGATAATGTCCATGAGTACGACGAAGTGAGCTGTGTCGGTGGCGGTTATGGCCTTCTGAAGCTACAGGAGTTTATGCAAGTGTTTATGAACAAGGAATAAGAAATGAAATATTACAGTACAAATGGTAAGGCGCCCCTCGCTACATTACATGAGGCAGTGGTGAAGGGCTTGGCGGGCGACCGCGGCCTTTATATGCCTGAAAGCATAAAGAAGTTGCCTCAGTCTTTTTTTGACAACATTGAGAGATTGTCGTTTCAGGAGTTGTCTTATGTTGTAGCCCAGGCTTTCTTCGGCGACGACGTTAACGAGGAAGACCTCAAGCGTATAGTATACGACACTTTGTCGTTTGACTGCCCCGTGGCCCAGGTTACAGACTCTATTTACAGTCTTGAACTGTTCCATGGTCCAACCCTTGCTTTCAAGGATGTAGGTGCGCGTTTCATGGCGCGTCTTTTGCAATATTTCATTCGCCAGGAGGGTAGGGAGCAGGTAAATGTATTAGTGGCCACGAGTGGCGATACGGGCAGTGCTGTTGCCAATGGTTTCCTTGGCGTCGACGGTATTCATGTCTATGTCCTTTATCCGAAGGGAAAGGTG
>CALZAP010000247.1 GCA_945614335.1 uncultured Prevotella sp. | reverse complement strand
GCCTGTACCCGCCACTTGCAGCAGCAGGAAGAAGTCCACCATGGAGTGGCAGGCGGTCTCGCTCTGCCCCACCCCGACGGTCTCTACGAATATCTTGTCAAAACCGGCAGCCTCGCATAGTATTATGGTCTCACGCGTTTTCCTTGCCACACCTCCAAGAGAGCCTGCTGATGGGCTGGGACGTATAAACGACTTCGGATGCTGTGACAGTTTCTCCATACGTGTCTTGTCGCCCAGTATCGAGCCCTTTGTGCGTTCAGAACTAGGGTCAATGGCCAGCACGGCGAGTTTTCCTCCATGCTCTTCAAGCACGTGAGTACCAAACACGTCTATCGACGTAGACTTTCCTGCACCAGGCACTCCGCTGATGCCCACCCTTATGGAGTTACCGCTGTAAGGCAGGCACTTTTCTATCACTTCCTGCGCCTTGGCCTGATGGTCAGGATTTACGCTTTCCACGAGTGTGACGGCTTGACTGAGAATGGTCACGTCGCCTTTCACTATTCCCTCCACCATGTCAGCCACCGACAGTTGTCTGCGGCGAAACCTCATTCGGTTGAGGTATGGGTTTACCGTGGCTTGCTGTGTCACACCGCTGTTCACGGTCAGTCCCTTATATTCTTCGCTGTTTTCCGGATGTATCATAATATGGTTGTTTTTTTTGTTTATTCCATTTCGTTGTCACCCCCTACTCCACCTTCAACTCAATCTTTGGGTTGTTGGGATCGTTGGTTATCATTAGAATACGAGGTTTTGTACGAGCATTTAAGAACGGTTCCTTTTCCACCGTCACCTTTAGTGTAGTCTTCTCAGCCGGTTTAAGTTCCCTTTTCCCGAGCGTCAGCTTCAGTGCCTTTGAGAACATGTGTAGCGATGAGATTTGCAGGTTGCTCTTTCCCGTGTTCATTATCTCAATCTTGTCCGTGTTCTTGTCCTTATCCGAGAAGTCCACCTTTATGCTGCTTGCAGAGAGTTTTATCGACGGTGCGTTGAGCCTTTGCGCCTCTGTGAGCTGTGCAAACTGTGGCAACAACACGGCGGCGGCCGTTATTTCATTGTCTGCACTCACCTTGTCGCCAGGATTGTTTGCGAGGTAAACAGAAGTCTGTGTTATTCCGTAATCGTTGAGCTTGTCGGAATTGAGCGTTACCGTGAGTTTCCCTTGGTGTCCTGGCCTCAGGTAAGGAGTCGAGGAAGTCGCTTCGAGATAGGCAGGCAGATGCATGATGTTTGGCTGCAGCACCTTTGTACCGTCGTTGATGAGATGCAACACGATAGTAGGTCTGTCGCCTTTGTTCACATCGTCAAACTCCAAGTCTCTCTTGTCCACTCTCAGGTCGCCTATCTTATACGGATATTCTCCAGAGTAGTCAGCCACTTCTTCCACCACAATACCTTTCATGGTGAGGTATAGAGGCGTCTTTGAGCCGTTGCTATACACGGCCGCCTCCTTAAAGAAGTGTCCCATCTGACGTGCGTCGTAAGTGAGCTTTATCTCAAACTCGTCGCCGGCCAGCACTTCCTGTTTCGGATAGTCGGCCTTCAGACATCCGCAGCTCACTTTCACGTCGTCGATGGTCAGGCGTTTAGAGCCTTTGTTTTTCATTTTGAATGTCACTGTGGCAGGTTTGAAATATTCAATCTTTCCACAGTTTATTTCCTTTTCTTTCACCGTTATCTTCTGTGCCTTTGCCGTTGCTGAGGCAAGCAGCAGAAGGAGTGCTATTGTTGTCTTTTTATTCATATATATTCTTTTTCGGTTTATCTTATTTTGTAGGAGTTAAGGAGTTAAGCCAAATGTCTCTCCGCTTCCTTTCGGGAGTTTTCTCGGCTTAGACAATCGTCTTTAACTCCTTTAACTACTTTAACTACTTAACTCCTTTAACTACTTAACTACTTAACAAAAAGCGTTTTGCCACCTGTGGTAGCCTTGAACTCCGGAGCGTAGGCACACTGTACCGTACAGGTGCCGGTGGTGTAAGTTCCGTTGCGGTCGATGAAGTATTCTGTCTCGATGACATGCTCTCCCTTCGCCATCCGGTCGAAGAAGTAGTATGTGGCATTGTCTTTCGGCATACAGTAATAGCCGTTGCGGTAGCCGCTGAGCTGCGTGATGGGTTCCATACACGAGGCCCTTCTGTCCACTATCTCCACGAAGTCCATATTTCGTTCGGCAACTACCGTGATGCGCACTTTTACCCTGTCGCCCACCTTCAGTCCTTCCTCCGGCGTCACCATCTCCCGTTTCACCTTCAGTCCTTCTCCACTTGCGGCTATCTTATCCGTTTGCTGCATAAACTGTGCGTAGACGTTACCCCATGAAGTGTTGTCTGAAGTGGTGGTGAAAGTGAGTTTTTTCTCACCTTCGTATGCCATCACAGCCTTTTGGTATCCCATTCCGGCCGTAGCCTTTGGCAGTTCCACCTTTCTGTTGTCAATGCTCACGTCTGTCTGTCCCGAAGCCGAGAGAGCGGTCTTGTTGTCGAGCAGGAAGGCGTTGATGGCATCCACACTGTTCACCGGCGTGTCCCAAGCCTGAGTGCGTTTCTGCTGCAACAGCCATCGTCTCATCTCGTCGATTATCGACTTTTCCTTAGCGCCCTTGTCCCCACACCTTATTATAGCCTCAATGGCAGCCGTCTGGG
The DNA here is from genome assembly GCA_945614335.1 of uncultured Prevotella sp. Lineage (GTDB taxonomy): Bacteria > Bacteroidota > Bacteroidia > Bacteroidales > Bacteroidaceae > Prevotella. The sequence continues at coordinate 584 of CALZAP010000247.1, read as the reverse complement.
TGGGTATGGTATAGTTGCGCCATGTGGTTACGGCACGGTAGGAGTCGAAATACCGTCCGTCGGCGGCTGTGGCCACGGTATGTTCTTCTATGCTCTTTACATAGGTCTTAGCCGTTTTGGCGTCGCCGTTGTGCTGGAGCACGATGGCCGCCAAAGCCTTTGCAAACATCGACATGGTCTTCGACTCTTTCTTCAGCAGGGCTGTGAGATAGTCGGAGGCCGCCTTGGCCTGTGCTTTTGGTGTTCTGTCGAGTATGGCGTTGGTGTAGAGATATTCGAGGGCAGAGTTGCCGGGGAAGGCCTGTTGGTGTCCCTTTTTCTCCTCCCGTTTCATGTTCTCCACCATTGTGGTCATCTCGGTGTCGAGATAGTTCAGCGCGTTGTTGAGCATGGTCTCGTGAGTGTTTTCTCCTGTGGCAGTCTTCATCCTTGCGAGAATAGTCGTTATGCCCTGAGTCATCCAGGCATTTCCCTTCATTCCCTGCCACCAGCTCCACGAGCCGTCGGCGTTCTGCAGCTTTCTTAGCTTGTCTGCCGCAGCATTTAGCCTTGCCTCCATGGCGTTGTCGTCAAAGAGCGTCGCG
>CALZAP010000246.1 GCA_945614335.1 uncultured Prevotella sp. | reverse complement strand
GCCAAACTGCATGAGGAACATCCACTCGCCCGTGTTGCTGTTGCGTATCATCATGTCGCGAAGCAAACCATACTGCTCACGCAAATCATAGAACGTGAGAGAATGCTCTCTGGCATAATCCCTAACTTCATTCCTTATCCTGTTGTGCAAATCATCCATAAGATGACAGCTCTCTATCGGAAGTATCTTGTCAAACGCACCGGAGATATGGAAACCGACTGCATTCATGTCGTCATACTTCTTTCCGCTGGCTATATCCTCGCGTGTCAGCCAACGTTTGTTAGAGCATCCGAACTCCAGCTTGTTGCGGTATTCACGAGTCTTCACACTGCCCAGTATCGGGAGACACTCCGGAATATCTACATGCCCGATGCGACGCAACTGCTGAACTACCTGATCTTGCTTCGCCTTCAGCTGCAACTCGTAAGGAAGATGCTGCCATTTGCAACCGCCGCAAAGAGTGAAGTGACGGCAGAACGGCTCTACCCTATCCTTGCTGAAAGAACGGAACTTAACCACCTCTGCCTCACAATACGAACGCTTCTTCTTGACTATCCTTAAATCAACGACATCGCCGGGAACGCAGAACGGGGCGAACACCACCATCTCGTTATGGTGTACAAGGCTCTTGCCTTCGGCTGCTACAGCTTCTATCGTTACGTTTTCTATAATCGGGAATTCCTTTTTCTTCCTGCTCATATTTTTTATACGTCTGTCATACCTTATTTATATATACTTTCCCGAATCAGCCGTGCAACATTCCAAACACTTACGAAAGGAAGCAATACAACAGAAAAGCGGAAAAGCACAAATTCAGGACAAAATTAACACTTTTCTACCATATACACAAAAAAATGACCTAAAATAATATTAAACCAACCAAATATACAAATTATAGCAATAAATATTTGGCAATTTGATAAATTCTTAGTACATTTGCATTTGCTAACTTCTCAGAATAGTCCAAATTCTTTTGTTGGGCTTCTATCTCTTCACATTAAGATTGGTAAAAATATATAACTATATAACTAAAACAACAAAAAAAACAAAATGAGCGAAAAAAGAGTTTACACCTTCGGTAATGGGAAAGCTGAAGGTAATGCGCAAATGCGCGAGCAGCTTGGCGGAAAAGGCGCCAACCTCGCAGAAATGAACCTTATCGGTGTGCCTGTACCACCGGGATTCACTATCACGACAAACACATGTAATGACTACTATGCTTTAGGACAAGAGAAAATTATCGAGCTCCTGCAAGACGAAGTGAATACTGCCGTGCGTCACATTGAGACTTTGATGAACTCAAAATTCGGTGACACTGAAAACCCTCTCCTCGTTTCCGTACGCTCCGGCGCAAGAGCTTCGATGCCCGGCATGATGGACACTATACTCAACCTCGGACTGAACGACATCGTGGCAGAAGGTATGGTGAAGAAGACTGGCAACCCACATTTCGTATATGATTCTTATAGACGATTCGTACAGATGTACGGTGACGTTGTCCTCGGCATGAAACCCGTAAACAAAGAGGATATCGACCCATTCGAAAGAATCATCGAAGAGGTGAAGGCTGAACAGGGTGTCGAACTTGACAAAGACCTCTCGGTAGATTCACTCAAACGCCTCGTCAAACTCTTCAAGTCTGCTATAAAAGAACAGACAGGACTTGACTTCCCCGAAGACCCCATCACACAGCTCTGGGGCGCCATCTGCGCCGTATTCCGCAGCTGGATGAACGAACGCGCCATCCTTTACCGCAAGATGGAGGGTATTCCCGACGAATGGGGAACTGCTGTCAGCGTAATGGCAATGGTATTCGGAAACATGGGTGACACATCAGCTACCGGCGTATGCTTCAGCCGTGATGCAGGAAACGGTGAGAACCTCTTCAACGGAGAGTATCTCGTCAATGCACAGGGCGAGGACGTTGTGGCTGGCATCCGTACACCGCAGCAGATTACAAAGATTGGCTCGCAGCGTTGGGCTGAGCGCGCAGGCATCAGCGAAGAAGAGCGCGCAGAGAAATATCCTTCTATGGAAGAGGCTATGCCGGAAATTTATGCCGAGCTTAACGAGATACAAGACAAACTCGAGCACCACTACCACGACATGCAGGACATGGAGTTCACCGTACAGGAAGGCAAACTGTGGTTCCTCCAGACACGTAACGGCAAGCGCACGGGTACGGCGATGGTGAAGATTGCTATGGATCTGCTACACGAAGGCATGATTGACGAGAAGACTGCCATCATGCGTTGTGAGCCGCAGAAACTCGACGAACTCCTCCACCCCGTATTCGACAAGCTCGCCCTGCAGAAGGCCAAGGTCATCACACAGGGTCTGCCCGCCTCTCCCGGTGCTGCATGCGGTCAGATCGTGTTCCACGCCGACGACGCACAGGCATGGCATGCTGACGGACACAAGGTTATCATGGTCCGCATAGAGACCTCTCCCGAGGACCTCGCCGGAATGGCTTCTGCAGAAGGTATTCTCACTGCCCGTGGCGGTATGACATCACATGCTGCCGTTGTGGCTCGCGGTATGGGCAAGTGCTGCGTGTCCGGTGCCGGTGGCATCAATGTTGACTACAAGTCGAAAACCGTTGAAATCGACGGAGTTGTATATAAGGAAGGAGACTACATCTCTCTTAACGGCACTACCGGACAGGTTTATGCAGGCGAAGTCCCGACCAAGGCTGCCGAGCTCAGCGGCGACTTCAAGGAGCTGATGGATCTCTGCGACAAATACACTGTACTGCAGGTGCGCACAAATGCAGACACTCCTCACGATGCACGCGTGGCACGCGCTTTCGGAGCTAAGGGCATCGGTCTGACACGTACAGAGCACATGTTCTTCGAGGACAAGAAGATTGTCGCTATGCGCGAGATGATTCTCTCTGACACTGTAGAAGGTCGTGAGAAGGCACTTGCCAAACTGCTGCCTTACCAGAAGGCAGACTTCAAGGGAATCCTCGAGGCTATGGACGGTTGTCCTGTCAACATACGCTTGCTCGACCCACCACTCCACGAGTTCGTGCCACACGATCTTGCAGGACAGCAGGTAATGGCAGACGAGATGGGTGTTGATGTTGCCACCATACAGCGCCGCGTCGCTTCCCTCGCAGAGAACAACCCGATGCTCGGACACCGCGGATGCCGTCTGGGTATCACCTTCCCTGAGATTACAGCAATGCAGACCCGCGCTATCCTCTCTGCAGCTTGCGAGCTGAAGAAGGAAGGCAAGG
>CALZAP010000245.1 GCA_945614335.1 uncultured Prevotella sp. | reverse complement strand
AGTACGACAACAGCGACGAGATGGCGTTGCTGTTTGACCTGAAGAAAGACGGATATTTCTATACCCGTCTGGCCAATCCCACCAATGATGCCGTGGCAAGGAAGATTGCCGCCCTCGAAGGCGGTGTGGGCGCTGTGCTCACTTCCTCCGGGCAGGCTGCCAATTTCTATGCCGTGTTCAACATCTGCGAGTCGGGTGACCATATAGTGTCTTCAAGCGAGATCTACGGCGGCACGTTCAACCTCTTTGGAGTGACACTGAAGAAACTCGGCATCGAGTGTACGTTCATCAGTCCAGAGGCTTCGGAAGATGAGATACAGGCGGCTTTCCGTCCAAACACCAAGGCCCTCTTCGGCGAAACCATTTCAAATCCGGGTTGCAAGGTGCTCGACATAGAGAAATTCGCACGCGTTGCCCATGCCAATGGAGTGCCACTTATTGTCGACAATACCTTTGCCACACCTATCAACTGCCGACCATTTGAGTGGGGATGTGACATCGTGACCCATTCCACCACAAAATATATGGACGGACATGCCACTCAAGTGGGTGGTTGCGTGGTAGACAGCGGCAACTTCGACTGGTTTGCCCATGCCGATAAATTCCCCGGACTGTGCACACCCGACGAGTCGTACCACGGCCTCACCTACGCCGAGGCTTTCGGAAAGATGGGATACACCACAAAGCTCGTAGCTCAGCTCATGCGCGACCTTGGCTCCATACCCGCACCCCAGAACTCGTTCCTGCTAAACCTCGGCCTTGAGACACTCGCACTGCGCATGGAACGCCATTGCAGCAACGCCCAGCGTGTGGCACAGTTCCTTCACGACGACCCGCGTGTGGCATGGATTGACTATCCGGGACTTGCCGACGACAAATGCCACGCGTTGGCAGAGAAATACCTTCCCAATGGCAGTTGCGGCGTGATGGCCTTTGGACTGAAGGGCGACCGCGATACAGCCATCCAGTTCATGGACTCGCTGAAGATGATAAACATCGTGACCCATGTGGCCGACCTTCGTACATGTGTTCTCCATCCCGCCAGCCATACCCACCGCCAGCTGTCAGATGAGCAGTTGCGTGAAGCTGGAGTGGCTCCCGACCTCATCCGCCTCTCAGTGGGAATAGAGGATGTGGAAGACATCATCGACGACTTGAAGCAGGCGATGAATAAATTGAAAATTGAAAGTTGAAAATTGAAAATTAAATATTAAAGATAAAACAATGAACAAAAAGAACATTTTCCGCACACTTAGCATTGCAGCCTTGTCGGCAGTTATGTTTACATCGTGCAACAATTCAGCTCCAAAGATGGACGAGAAGCAAGACGCTGCACAGCCAGCAGGTACAACAGACATGAAAATCGCTTTCGTGGAAGTAGATTCCATCATGTCGCAGTATAAGTTCTGCAAGGAATATTCACTCGAACTTCAGAAGAAGAGCAACAATGCCCGCAACACACACTCAGCAAAGGAAAAACAACTGCAGACAGCAGCGGCAAACTTCCAGCAGAAACTGCAAAACAATGGGTTCAGCAGCCGTCAGGAGGCTGAGAGCGTACAGGCTGCCATCCAGCGTCAGGGGCAGGCCCTTCAGGAACTTCAGAATCGCTTAGGCTCAGAGCTCGACACCGAGACTGCCAAGTTCAACGCAGCCCTCCGCGACTCTATCCAGAACTTCCTCAAGGATTATAACAAGACAAAGAAGTACGACCTCATCATTTCTAAGGCCGGCGACAATATCCTCTACGCCGACAAGCGTCACGACATCACCATGGACGTCATCAACGGCTTGAACAACAGGTACAAGTCGAAGGTGGAGAAGAAGTAAAAGGGATTTTGGGAGGGTAGAAGGAAGAGGGAAGAGGGTAGAAGGAAGAGGGTAGAGATTACCTGGCAAGCCCGACACCACACGCGAATTAGGAGGCTCAGAACATTTCTCTACCCTCTTCCCTCTACCCTCTACCCTCTTCCCTCTACCCTCTACCCTCTTCCCTCTATACCCTCTACCCTCCAAATAATCCCTCTCTCCTCATTCAAAATACTATCTAACAAAAAACTATATATTTATGAACAAAAAACTATTCGTTACACTCTTCTTGGGGTGTATGGCAGCCGGACAAATTTCGGCTCAGAAAGCCATGGCTTGGAACACACCCGAACTTAATCAGCAAAATCGCGAACAACGACGCGCCAACTTCTTCGCTTACGAAAACGAGACGCTGGCACAGAAAGGAGACAAGGCGGCTTCTAATCGCTACATGTCGATGGAAGGCATGTGGAAGTTTAATTTCGTAAAAAACTACTACGACCGTCCTGCCGACTTCTTCAAACCTCAATTCGACGACTCAAAATGGGTGGACTTCCCAGTGCCGGGACTGTTTGAAATCAATGGCTATGGCGATAAGATCTACCGTAACGTCGGCTATTCCTGGGCCACCACTTTCAAGAGCGAACCGCCTTATATCGGCGAACAAGACAACTACACCGGCTCCTATCGTCGTGAGTTCACACTGCCTGATAATTGGGCAGGACAGGACGTGTTCTTCCATGTAGGCTCTGCTACCAGCAACCTCACTCTTTGGGTGAACGGCAAGTATGTGGGCTACAGCGAAGACTCTAAGATAGCTGCCGAATTCAACATCACAAAATATCTGAAAAAAGGTAAGAACCTCATTGCCATGCAGGTAATGCGCTGGTGCCGTCCGAAGACTCGCGTGGCTGACCTCGTGATAAACGCCGACCTCGAAAACTCTTACCGTGACGGACGTCTCACATACGACGTGAAGCTGCAGGGAAAGAAAGCCAACCTGAAAGTGACTCTCAAGGACGCCAAGGGAAATACCGTGGCCACCTCTGCCACTACAGCAGCAAAGGGAGTGCTTGAAGTGAAAAACGTAAAGCCATGGTCGGCGGAAACTCCATATCTCTACACTATCGACATCGTGCTTGCTGACGGGGCAAACACCGTGGAAGCCATTTCAAAGAAGGTGGGATTCAGAAACGTGGAGATAAAGGGCGCACAGATGCTCGTCAACGGACAGCCAGTGCTCATCAAGGGTGCCGACCGCCACGAGCTCGACCCCGATTTCGGATATGTGGTAAGCATAGAGCGCATGATCCAAGACATAAAGATCATGAAGCAACTCAATATCAATGCAGTGCGCACATGTCACTATCCCGACGACCCGCGCTGGTATGACCTCTGCGACCAGTATGGACTCTCCGTCACAGCTGAAGCCAACATC
>CALZAP010000244.1 GCA_945614335.1 uncultured Prevotella sp. | reverse complement strand
GTTTGAGAGCATCAGCCTTCGACACCTCTTTTCTGACAACAGGTTCTTTTTTGCCAGCAAGTTCCTTCATTTTGGCCTCAATCTTTGGGAAGTCGGCCTCTTTGATAGACTCACCGTCCTTGAGCAGGACATCGTAGAAGAAACCATTTTCAATGGCAGGACCAAATCCGAACTGAATTCCTGGATATAACTCCTGGAGAGCCTCAGCCAGAAGGTGGGCAGAAGTGTGCCAGAAAGCATGTTTGCCTTCTTCGTCATCCCACTTGTAGAGTTGCACTTTCGAGTCTTCTACAATAGGTCTATTAAGTTCTACTATTTCACCATTCACTCCGCAGGCAATTACGTCGCGTGCCAAAGCCGGTGATATACTTTCGGCAATCATGAGTCCATTGACGCCCTGTTCATATTCTCTTACAGAGCCGTCGGGAAAAGTTATTTTTATCATATCTACAATATATGTTTAAGATTCAGTTACAGAGTGGCAAGATAGTCAGCCACATTTTTCTCTATACGAGCCGCTATGTCATCAGCATCAGCAGCTTTGTTGAATTTTTCTCCTGTGATGTGCTCAAAGAGTTCGATATATCTTTCGCTCACGCTCTCTGCATACTCATCGGTGATTTCAGGCATTGTTTGTCCTGGTTCGTTCATGAAGTTATGTTCAATGAGCCATTGTCTCACGAATTCCTTTGAAAGTTGACGTTGCGGTTCTCCTTTTTCAAATTTCTCCTCGTATCCGTCCGCATAGAAATAACGGCTTGAGTCTGGTGTGTGAATCTCGTCGATAAGGTAAACCTTTCCGTCACGTTTACCGAACTCATACTTTGTGTCTACGAGTATAAGTCCACGTTTAGCCGCAATTTCCTGTCCCCTTGCAAACAGTCTGCGTGTGTAGTCTTCCATTACGGCATAGTCCTCTTCACTTACGATACCTTGTGCGATGATTTCCTCACGAGAAATGTTCATGTCGTGACCTTCATCCGCCTTGGTGGTAGGAGTGATTATCGGTTCAGGAAAGCGTTCGTTCTCCCTCATTCCGTCAGGAAGTTTCACTCCACAGATTTCTCGGCATCCTTTTTTGTAGTCACGCCAAGCAGAGCCGGTAAGAATGGAACGAATAATCATTTCCACACGGAAGCCTTCACATTTCAGTCCGACAGTGACCATAGGATCAGGTGTTGCCAGTTTCCAGTTAGGACAGATGTCAGAAGTAGCATCCAAGAACTTAGCTGCAATCTGGTTGAGTACTTGTCCTTTATAAGGTATTCCCTTCGGAAGAATTACATCAAAAGCAGAGATACGGTCTGTAGCCACCATGACCATGAGGTCATCGTTGATGTTGTAAACGTCGCGTACCTTTCCGTGGTAAACGCTTTTCTGTCCTTTGAAATTAAATTCAGTATTTGTTAATGCTTTCATTATTATTTATTTTTTATTGTTTTACTTCCTTGTCATATTTCTCATATGCGTTGACAATGCGTGTAACGAGTTTATGTCTCACAATGTCTTTCCTGTTAAGTTCGACAAATGAAATCCCTTCAATACCCGATAGAATGTTCAATGCCTCTTTCAGTCCACTTCTCTGTTCACGTGGAAGGTCTATCTGCGTCATGTCGCCAGTAATGATCATCTTCGTGTTCCATCCCATTCGAGTCAGAAACATTCTTATTTGCGCACATGTAGTGTTTTGTGCCTCATCGAGAATGACGATGGCATCGCTCAGTGTTCGTCCTCTCATAAATGCGAGTGGTGCTATCTGTATGACATGTTTTTCCATCATCTCCTGCAGTTTGGCCTGAGGCAACATGTCTTCAAGCGCGTCGTAGAGCGGTTGGAGATATGGGTCTATTTTGTCTTTCATGTCTCCTGGGAGGAAACCGAGTTTCTCCCCCGCTTCCACAGCCGGTCGGCTAAGTACGATTTTCTTAATGGTCTTTTCCTTGAGGGCCTTCACTGCGAGAGCTATGCTGAGATAAGTCTTTCCAGTTCCAGCCGGACCTACTGCAAAAATCATATCGTTGTTTTCAAAAGCATCGACGAGTTTTTTCTGATTGTCTGTTCTTGGCTTAATGGGTCTACCCGACATGCTATATACGATGACTCCTTCAGGAATGTCGTCCTTAGAGCGCGTTCCCTTAATGATGTCAATAATGTCCTCCTCCTTTAAGGAGTTGAATTTCAGCACGTGTTTTCTTAGGGCTTCGATATTCTCTTCGAAAGCGCACATTTGTTCTTCATCGCCCAAAATCTTTATAACGTTCCCCCGAGCCACTATTCTCAATCTTGGGAAAAGTGCCTTAATCATCTGTAGATGGACGTTATTTATTCCATATAGAATTACGGGATCAATGTCCTCGAGTACGATATGTTTCTCTGTCAATTTACCTTATTTTTAAAATTCTCGTGCAAAATTACAGAAACTTTTTCAATAAAGTATGCATATTACGATGTTTTTTTGTAATTTTGCAAAAAAAATAGCATTTATGAAAAAGAAAACATATATAAAAGGCTTTTTTTCCGTTGTAGCCTTGCTTTCACTGACACGTTTAGTGTGGCCGGAAGTGGCTGAAGGAAATGGAGATTATGCAAAACAAGCGGAAGATTCTGCCGCGGTGGTTGAATTGACAAGACCCGCAATGGCGGAAAAGCCAATGCAGCGTTCACGCTATTTCAAACAAGACGGCTCGTTGGTTAAAAACCGCATATTCAGCGTTCCCTCGTTCAAGAACACTTTTCCAGACATGAACGATGTGCAAATGGTGGCAGCAAAGAAAAACGGAGTCTCTCCTGTGAAAAACCGCGAAGAGGCCGAGTCGCGAATGAAAGAATTGGTATTTGTTGGAACAAACCCTTATTTCCACGTAGACCGACTGAACAACAGCATCCCTTACCTTGTACCGCAGGCTTCGGCTCTGTTGCAAGACATAGGTTCAGCCTTTTTCGACAGTCTTCAGATAAAAGGCATCCCGCTGCACAAGATAATTGTGACGAGCGTGATGAGGACAAAAGAAGACATCACCAAACTTCGCGCCCGCAACACCAACGCCACAGAAAACAGCTGTCATCTCTACGGCACCACATTTGACTTGTGTTATAACAGATATATAACGGTGGAAGACCCCGAAGGTCCCAAACGACGTGCAGTACAAAACGACACGCTCAAATGGATACTCTCCGAGGTCCTCCGCGATTTCAGGCAGCAGAACCGCTGTTATATCAAATATGAGGTAAAACAGGGTTGCTTCCACATGACCGTGAACTGAC
>CALZAP010000243.1 GCA_945614335.1 uncultured Prevotella sp. | reverse complement strand
GTGCCCAGCACGCGGGCTTCGGCACGGTCGGTGGTTATGACAAACGGATGGGCGGCGTCCTTCGCCACCTTGAAGTAGGCTTCGCCCTGAAGATATACGTTGCGCTCGTCGCCAATGAAGCGCGATGGATAGGTGAGGCGGCTGCCGGCATACATCCACACCTGTGTGCCGTCGGCAAGCACAAGGCTGTAGCTCTTGCCAGGCGGAATGCTTATGGTGTAGCGGTCGGTGGGCACATCGTCGGTCTCATAGCCAAGGGTCTTCAGCACCTTGCTGCGGTCGGCCTTCGACACATGGCTTGACGAGATGTTCTGCGAGTCGCCACGCACGACAACCGCCTTGTTGTTGGCCGACGATGTCATGACGACGTAGGAAGGAGCGTCGGCAACTCGCGTATAGGCATACCGCTTTGTGTCGGCCTCACGCGAAAGGAAGGTCGTGATGCCAAACAGAAGAAGCAGCATGGCTGCTATGCCGGAGATGGCGTAGATGGCGAGACGAAGGCGTCGCGGCTTTGGCCTGTCGGCTTCTAATCGTGGAACTACTGAAGCCCATTCTGCCTCGATGTCAAACGGAGGCTTGACACCGTTGTCGCCTTCAGCGGTGTCAACAGCCACAGCCCTCTTTACACGGAAGGCATCTTGTGCTGCCGACATAGCTTCGGCATCCTGCACCAAAAGTGCAAGTTCGTCGTCGGTCAGCTCATGTCCTGCATCAAGCATATCGACTATCTTGTCAAGTTTATCGTCTTCAACAGCCATTTTTTATCCTTATATATATAATACGTAATATTCAGCAAAACAAACACTACATGAATGTGTTTTTTTTAAGTTTTTAACCATCTGCCCTCCATTGGCTTCTGAAAATGGCGAGAGCCTTCGCCATCTGCTTCTTCACGGCACTTACCGTGACTCCAAGCTCATCTGCAATGTCGGCATATCGTTTGTTGTCGTAGAAGCTGCGCTGAACGATGGTGCGCATGTTGACGCTCATGCCGTCCAGCACTTGTGCCACAAACCTCTGAAAGCGTTCGTCCTCCTCCTTGTCGTAGTCGGTACCCCCGAGGTCAACACCATAAAACACCTTGTAGAAGCTGGCGTAGCGCGCCTTGGCCTGTTCCTTTCTTATATGGTCGATGCATCTGTTGTGTACCATGCGGTAGAAATAAGGCAGGAGCTTTTGTGGAGGAATGTCGTCGCGCTTGTTCCATACCAAGACGAACGAATCGTTGATGATGTCACGGCACAACTCGTCGTCCTTTACTATTTGCAGAGCATAATAGTAAAGACGCGAGTAGTTATCTCGGTATAATCTCTCAAAGTCTTTCGTGTCGTGCATTTTGCGCTTCTTTTCTTAAAAAGTGCGACAAAGGTAATACATTTCTGTCATTTATCCAAATAAATGGCAAAGTAATTTTAATTTATGTTTCGCTTCAAATGAATTGTGTTAAACAAAAGATTCCCATTCTATAAAGGATGAATACAAATAAATCTAAAAAAACAGGGTGTTTCCTTTGAGGGAACACCTTTTTCGATTACCTTTGCACGAAAAAAAGAAAAAGGACAGACTGAAAGAAGCATGATCGACAGAGTTACCATAGACAAAATAATGGACGCGACAAACATCGTGGATGTTGTGTCGGAATTTGTCACACTCAAGAAAACGGGCGTGAACTATAAGGGATTGTGCCCGTTTCACGACGACAAGACTCCGTCGTTCATCGTCTCGCCGGCAAAAGGAATATGCCACTGCTTTGCATGCGGAAAGGGAGGCAACGCCGTAAACTTCCTTATGGAGCACGAGCAGATGGACTATCCCGGCGCTCTCAGATGGCTCGCAAAAAAATATAACATAGAGATAAAGGAACGGGAACTGTCTGCCGAGGAACAACAGGCCATGAACGACCGCGAAAGCATGTTCGTCATCAACGGCTGGGCCCGCGACTACTTCCAAGATGTGCTTCACAACGACCCTGACGGACTGGCCATAGGAATGCAGTATTTCAGAAGCCGAGGATTCCGCGACGACATCATCAGCAAGTTCCAGTTGGGCTTCGCCTTGTCGCGACGCGACTCACTGGCGCAGAAAGCCAAGAAGGAAGGCTACAAGGAAGACTATCTCATAAAGACGGGACTGTGCTACAAGAAAGACAACGGCGAACTCGTGGACCGCTTTGCCGGACGTGTCATCTTCCCGTGGATAAGCATCAGCGGAAAGGTAAACGCCTTTGGCGGACGACTGCTCGACTCGCGTACAAAGGGAGTGCAGCAGAAGTATGTCAACTCGCCAGAGTCTGACATCTTCCACAAAGACCATGAGCTATACGGACTGTTCCAGGCCAAACGGGCTATCGCAAAGGAAGACAAGGTATATATGGTGGAAGGCTACACCGACGTCATCTCCATGCACCAAAACGGCATTGAGAACGTGGTGGCCAACTCCGGTACGGCTCTCAGCGTTCACCAGGTGAACCTGCTCCGACGATTCACACAGAACATCACCCTACTCTACGACGGCGACGAGGCCGGCATACACGCTGCCTTGCGAGGCACCGACATGATGCTGCAAGGCGGCATGAACGTGAAGGTACTGCTGCTGCCCGACGGCGACGACCCCGACAGCTTTTCACGTAAACACTCCACGGAGGAATTCCTGAAATATGTGGAAGACCATCAGGTGGACTTCATCATCTTCAAGTCAAGACTGCTGCTCGAAGGCGTTACCGACCCGATAAAGCGATCAGAGGCCATCAGCAACATCATAAGAAGCGTGTCGGTGATACCAGACCAGATAAAGCGCGACACTTACATCCGCGAATGTTCACGCAACTTCCAGATGAACGAGCAGACGCTCATCAACACAATGAACCGCTTCATCGGAGGCGACATAGAAAACCTGCAGAAGGAGGCCGAACGACAACTGAGAAGGGAGGAGACGGCACGACAGCAGGCTCCGCAACCCGCTGCCGACAACACCCAAAGGGCCACTGCCCCGGCGAGAAGCACCGAGGTGGAAAAGATGCTCATTCAGCTCATCATACAGCATGGAGAGGAGATTGTGTTCCGCGACGTGGAAACCGAAGACGGACAGCTGATAAACCTCACCGTGGCACAATACATCGACTACGACTTCGCGCAAGACGACCTCCACTTCACCCTTCCTCTCTTCGACCGCATACTTCATGAGGCAGCCGCACACAGCGCAGACGAGTCGTTCAAGGCCGACACTTACTTCACCCATCATCCCGACATAGAAGTGAACAGCCTGGCATCCACACTTGCCATCGACCACTATCAGCTGAGCAAAAGCCT
>CALZAP010000242.1 GCA_945614335.1 uncultured Prevotella sp. | reverse complement strand
AATTCGAGAGTTCTCTCCACAGCAGCCGACAAGTCGGCTGATTTGTTGCCGTTGGCATTTGGAGCAGACGGTACTCTTCGTTCCTCGGCAACGATTTGTCCTGCTGTGTCCTCAATGCTTACATTAAACCTTGGGGATGCCTTCCACGCTGCCATCACGTAAGTCAACTTATATTTGCCGACAGGCAGGGTAAGGGAATAGTCGTCCTGCATACCATATTTCGCCGACACCTCACGCCAGTAGAAGCCGCGTCCTTGCCATCCGCCAAAGCCAGTGAAAGTGCGTGCTCCCGAACTGTAGCTGTTGGGGTATTCATGCACCTCATCGCCGCCTTGTGTGGCTTGCCATCCCACTGGGATAGTACCTTCGCTCACTTTTGTGAAGTCGAGTGAATATACTATCGACTTGTCGATAATCTTAGTGAATAGAGGAGTGAGTGTTATGTTGTCGTTGGGCATCACCATAGTGCCGTCCTCGTTGAAGAAAGGATGCTGGCGCGGATGTATGTACCATCCGGCAAACTCATACCCTGCGTCGGGAGTAATCTCGAAAGCCACGGTCTCGCCTTCGGCTGCTGTTTCTGTCTTGGCCTTTGCCTTTCCGTTCTTGCCGTCGTTTATGGTGATGGAGAATTTCTCTACAGGTTCGCCTACGGGTACATATTCAATATAGTCAATCATCATCTTTATGCCCGCAGTGTTCCTCAGATAGAGTGTGTTCTCGCCTTCCTTGAGCGATACGGGAAGCGACACCTTCTGCCAGTTGTTCTTGGCGGCGAGCTTGATGTCAGCCTTCTGGGTATTGCCGTTGAGTTCCACATCGAGAGTGCCAGCCTTGTTGTATGCGTTATACTTGATGACAAGGTTGTAATCTCCTCCCTTTTTCATCGTGATAGTATGGCGCATTGCTCCCGACTTGCTTACTGAGGTCTCAATAAATCCGTTGCCAGAGTGACCGAATACCGTGCTGCGCTGTCCGTAAGGGTCGAGTATGCAAGACACTGACTTGTAGTCCATATCCTCAGCCTCGATGATTACAGGGCCGAAGTAGTCCTCCGGCATTTTGGGCATGTCTTCCGTGAGGGCAGTGGATGGAAGGTAGTCGGTGGCGCGGCCTGTGGCATTTCCCTCGCACTTCACACTGATGTCAACCGGACCGTTGTGATTAATGTTGATAGTATATGTGCCTGTAGTCTCGTCCCATTCGTCGGAGTGGGTGAATGTGGCATTCACACGCTTTGTGGCAGTGTATGCAGGTCGTGACTTTGCCCCGGTGATTACAATCTTGTCGAGCACATTGTCAATGGTGTCGTTGCGGAAGTTATTAAGGTAGAAGTCGATGTGGTCGGCATATTCCCTAATGGCTCCCGAGGAGAGTTTGCCCCATGTCAACTGCAGTTTCTCGCAAGTGTTGTATTGCAGTGGAATGTCGGCACTTGCAGTGGTCTTCTTGTTGAAATATGTATATGGAGTATAGGTAATCAACTGGTTGCGGAATCTTGACACGAAGAGGTCGCCGGTGCTGATTTCAGGATATTGCGTGTTGAAGTCATTCTTTTTTGCAGTTTCGTTAGGCCAGGCCGACGTACGCTTCGACTTCTTCACCTGTACGGGTATCGACTTTGCCAAGTCGTCATAAAGTCCGATACATACGGGTATTGTGGCATAACGTCCTGTCTTCTTGTAATAGCAGAAATTATCCAACCATTGTCCGTTTCCACGGTTGAACGGGTCACTTTGTTTGTATATGTTGTCGTAGAGCGTGCCCCATGACACGTATTTGTCCTCGTCGCTACCATTGGTAACGTCATTGACGACAACAACCTTGGTTTTTCCAACCACTTCCTCGCGGGTGGGAATATACAGTGAGCCGTCGAGAATCTTTCTCCACATGTCAATCCATACGTTAGGGAAACCGTCGAAGCAACCCCAGTTGCGACGCTGGAAACCATCCACCTTAGTGTTGCTGAGGTTCTTGAAGTCCTCTGTCCATATAAGTTCAGGACCGTCCCATACAGCTCCGCCATTGACGCATGTCTGCTCCATTACGGGAGCAATACCTGCGGAGATAGGATATTTCATACCATGATTATCCCCCGCCAGTGAACTGAGCGCACCGTTCCAACCACAGTTGTCGTAACGCACTCCGTAGTTGTTTGCCAATCCTGAGATAAACGGAGATATGGTGACACTCTCGTTGTTATACCAGCATGACGAGGTGGTGTATTTGTAGAGCCAAAGTATAGCCTCGGGATATTTTTGGCATGCCTCAAACAACTTTCCATTGCGCTTCATCATGCCGTTTGGCGAGAGATGATGCGACCAGATGTTGCCGCAGAAGCTGATAGTGAGCAGTCCGCCATACTTGTGTGACATTTCCACTAACTTTGCAAACAGGGCTATGCGTTCCACGTCGTTGGCCGATGCTGGATTGTCGGTCTCATTGAATCCCCAGAACTGTTCGGCGAAGTTCCATCCGAGAAAGTTCGGATAGCGTTTGAAGAAGTATTCGTAGGTGGCAAGGTCGGAGTCGAGCAGGTGTCCCATACCGCCACTTGCAGGCTGCAGCATAAACCACATGTTGTTATGTTGGCATACCGATGCCCATGACTTGTATGTCTGCACGGCATCCTGGGGCATCTTATACACCATTTTCTCCTTGTCGTATTGGCACGACATGGAGATGTTCATACATACGTATGGCCTGATTTCATCGGGCATAAGGTCGATAATCTTCTGTGGGTCGGCCTTGTTCCACACGTCAATATGCACAAGCCACAGCGGGTGGCGTGAGTCGATGGGACGGCGCTCTTGTGCCGTCGCGGAGATGCTTGCGATTAGGAGCATCATCATCAGTAGGGTTTTCAGTCCCTGAGTAGCTTTAAGTTTCATATTCATACAAAAAAATTAAATGATTCGATTGATTTGCGTGCAAAGTTAGTTATTTTATTTATATTATAAGGTGAAAAAAGTATCAAATGTTTTTTGTTTTTCCGAAATGTAACAAATCTACAACAAAATGAGCTGATTTTGGGTTTTCGGCTATTATTAAATGGCGTAATTTGACAAATGTAACATCTATGTAACATATATAAACATTCTCATTGGTTTATACTATGTTTTTAGGGGTTGAAATGATTTCCTTATCACAACCAAGCGCGGAAAGGAAGGAAAGGCTGTGGTCAACCTCAAGGCAAACATGACAGGTATCAAGGAAGTTTCTCTCAAGGAAGTCATCAAGGCTCAGCAGTTCAACCTCGCCGGTTTTTTTGTATGCAAAACAATCAATAAAAATTAATAAATGCTTGGTAGT
>CALZAP010000241.1 GCA_945614335.1 uncultured Prevotella sp. | reverse complement strand
CATGTTTTGAATCTCTCTTCCATATTCCGGGAGCACGAGCTCTTCTCTCTTTGTATTGTAGTCCAATCCGTTTGTTTTCATTTCTATATGTGTTTTGTGGTGGTTGTGCTATGTCGCCACCATGATTATTTGACAGAGTGCTTATAATAGCTTCTTCGGCATTTTTGCCACAAAGTCTTTCAAGTAATATGGCACAAAGTATGCCACGTCCTCATATTCTCCGTTCATCATTTTTTTCTCAGCAAAAGGCATCATCCATTTTGCAAGGGGATGGATATCTGCCAGGAAGCGGGCGTTAGGATGTCTGATTACCTCCTTGCACTTCTCAGCTCCGTTGCCGAAGAAGTAGATGGGCTGTCGGTCGAGCAGAACTTTGTATGTGTTTTCATCCACGATGTCGGCCTGTGTGGGTCTTATCTCTCTCAGTGAACGGTCGAAGATGGCTGCATATACCTCCATGCGCCTTGCGTCGAGCATTGGGCATAGCAAGGCGGCGTCTTCTATCATCTCTCGCAGGAGGATGGGTACGCACATAAGTTTCAGCGTCGGGACAGAAAGGAGCTTGATTCCATGACCATAGCAGATGCCTTTTGCCATCGATACGCCTATGCGAAGTCCCGTATATGAGCCAGGTCCTGAGCTCACTGCCACGGCATCCACGGGAATGGCATGACTGTCGGCAAAGGAAAGGGCCTCGTCAACAAACGAGCCAAGTACCACGGCATGGTTTGGCCCATTGAAATCTTCTTTACTGAAAATGCATTGGCCGTCTTCGCTGACAGCCACTGAGCATACGTTAGTGCTTGTTTCAATATGTAAAATACACGACATAATTTGATAATCTCTTTGTATCAAGTCGCAAATTTACTGCTTTTTCCGCCAAAAATGGCAGATTTATAAGAAATTAACTATATATATTCAAATATTTTGTGTAAGTTTGCACCAAAAATCAATACATCTATGAAACAACCTATGGATTTTCTGTCTTTTCATCACCATCATGGCGACGGATACAAAATGAAAAAAGTGGCGTTAGCTTGTCCTCACGACGCGCACACTCAAGAGGTGATAGTCAAGGCTCTCGAATGTGGATTGGCGAGATTTACGCTTTTTGCCCATGCTGACCTTCAGCCGTCTTTTGCCAATGCCTTAGCCGCATATCAAGAGCGGGTGACAGTCGTGTCGTGTGCCGATGCTGAGGACGCGGCACGTAAGGCTGTGGCCGAGGTGAAAGCGCATCGAGCCGACATTTTGATGAAAGGATCGCTCAATACTGACGTGCTGCTGCGTGCCGCACTCGACAAGCAGACGGGCATACTTGAATCAGGGCGTGTGATGTCTCATATCGCCGTCTCACACATTCCCGGTCGTGAAAAACCCTTGGTGTTTTCTGACGCTGCCGTCATCCCGCGTCCCACGCTCGGACAGTTTGACGCTATCGTTAGCTATTGTGTCGAGGCGTGCAGGAAGATAGGCGTGTCACGTCCAAAAGTAGCGTTGATAAATTTCTCGGAAAAGGTAAATCCAAAATTCGAGCATACGTTGTCTTATCAGGAGATTATCCGCAGGGCAGAGAATGGCCGGTATGGCGATGTCGTGATCGGCGGACCAATGGATGTGAAGACCGCATGCGACGCTGAAAGCGGAATGATAAAAGGTATTGTCTCTCCGGTGGTGGGCAATGCCGACATTCTCATCTTTCCAAATATTGAGAGCGGCAACACGTTTTACAAGACCATTTCTCTCTTTGCCGATGCCATTACTGCGGGATGGCTTGTGGGAACAGAAGTGCCTGTGGTGGTTTCATCACGTGCCGATAGCGTAGAATCAAAGTTCAGTAGTTTAACTTTAGCTTGCTTGCAATGAAAGTTTTAGTAATCAATCCAGGCTCCACTTCCACGAAGTTGGCCATATACCGCGACGGTCGTCCCGTGTGGATGTCTGGCGCCCATCATCCCGTCCACGAACTCAACAGGTTTGCTACCGCATGCGACCAATACGAATATCGCATGCAGTTTATCCGTAAGCGCATAGCAGATTCCGAACTCCCCATTAAGTTCGACGCTGTCATAGCGCGTGGTGGACTGTTGAAACCGCTCGAGGGAGGCGTCTATCGTGTCAACGAACTCATGAAGCACGATCTGCGTCATGCCGCCATGGACCATGCCTGTAATTTAGGCGCATTGCTGGCCGACGAACTGGCAAGGGAAGCAGGTTGCGACGCATATATCGCAGACCCCGTTGTGGTCGATGAAATGGACGAAATTGCGCGATTTACTGGTATTCCTGATATTCGCCGCAAGTCGGTGTTTCATGCCCTCAACAGCAAGGCAGTGTCGCGCCGTTACGCTTCTGCCATAGGAAAGAACTACGAGGATCTGAATATTATCGTAGCCCATATCGGCGGAGGAATATCTGTAAGTGCTCACCGTAAAGGCAGAGTGGTGGATGTGAATAACGCCCTTGATGGTGAAGGTCCTTTCTCCACCGAGCGTGCTGGTACTATCCCGGCCGGACAATTGGTCGAGATGTGTTTCAGCGGTAAATACTCCCGTCAGCATATCATGAAGATGATACAGGGACGAGGCGGTATGACAGCATATTTAGGTATTAACGATATGATTACTATTTCGGCTGAAGCAGAGAAAGGAGAGGAGCCGCACAACACCCTCCTCAATGCCATGCTTTATACCATCGCCAAACAAATTGGTGCCATGTTTGTTGCCCTCGATGCTTTTGTAGATGCTATCATCCTCACTGGTGGCATTGCTCACAGCAATTATTGCATGACGATACTGCGTCAGCGTGTAGAACGTCTGGCTCCCGTCTTCATTCTTCCAGGAGAGAATGAGATAGAGTCGTTGGCTTTCAATGCTTTCGGTGTCTTGAATGGCAAAATAAAGGTAAAAGAGTATTGCTAATGCTCAAGTTATGTTTCTACCATCGTGGTCGATACATTACAGTTTTCTCTATCACAACGATTACTTCTTGGAGAATCCCTCTGTTGCTTGTAAGTCGTTCGACAACTCTTTGAAGAAGTCATGACCAAGTGCGCAACATACCTTCTGCAAAAGATTGACACCAATATTATCGCGCTTGAACATGTTGTAGATGTTCGAGCGCTCACATGAAATTTGGGAGGCAAGCCAAACGACGTTATGTCCCTGTAATTCCAACACTTCCTTTATTCTTTTCCCTATGTGCATAGTATAGTTATTCTGTTTTTTAGATAAGTATAAATCTGTTGGCAAAGGTATGAAATAATTTCCAAAAAAAATCCCCCCCCCCTGAAATTTTAACAAAGATTAATCATTGACAAATCCATTTTGTTCC
>CALZAP010000240.1 GCA_945614335.1 uncultured Prevotella sp. | reverse complement strand
TGCCCATTACGAGAATCAGATCCGCTTGACTATCAAAATTAAAAGAAAAGAAGGAAGATAAATTTGGATTGGTTACTGCTCGACAATACTATTATCGTCTGTTCGTTCATTCATGTTTATACCTTTATTCTCGTTCATAATTGCAAACATTGCCTTACCAGAGTCACTTTTCTTGATAAATGTTCTTGTTTATGAGAAAAATTGTGTAACTTTGTGCACAGGCATAGGATATATGAGTCCTTTAGTTTGGTCACTGAAAGTTACTTGTTTCTTGCGACTTGTGCAAGGAATCCTATGCTTTTGTGTGCTTTTATTTATATGCATAAACAAACTTCCAAAACATAAACGAATAAGAAAAACAGGACATTCCTTTAGAATTATTACACAATGAAAAAACATCTCTTATTGGCAATGGTGCTCAGTACCTCAGCCTTAGGCTTGCAAGCGCAAGCTCTCTTGCCCTATCAGAATGAAGCGTTGAGTCCGACACGACGAGCCAACGACCTTTTGAAGCGTCTGACCCTCGAAGAGAAGGTGGGGCTGATGATGGATCAGTCAAAGCCAGTGGAACGCCTGGGAGTGAAGCCTTATCAGTGGTGGAACGAGGCACTACATGGTGTGGCTCGCAATGGAGTGGCAACGATGTTTCCGCAAGCCATCGGTTTGGCTGCAACTTTCGATCCAGAACTCGTGCAAGAGTGCTTTGACATAGCAAGCACCGAAGCACGTGTGAAGAACCGTCTGGCACGCGAGGAGAGCAAGGATAATATCCGTCGATACCAGGGACTCACTTTCTGGACCCCGAATGTAAACATCTTCCGCGACCCACGCTGGGGCCGTGGACAGGAGACCTATGGCGAGGATCCCTATCTGACCAGCCGCATGGGTGTGGCTGTAGTGAAAGGTCTGCAG
The DNA here is from genome assembly GCA_945614335.1 of uncultured Prevotella sp. Classification (GTDB taxonomy): domain Bacteria; phylum Bacteroidota; class Bacteroidia; order Bacteroidales; family Bacteroidaceae; genus Prevotella. Next base: position 2,422 of record CALZAP010000240.1, on the reverse strand, counting down.
GGACCCGACGGCAACAAGACACATGCCTGCGCCAAGCACTATGCCGTACACAGCGGACCAGAGTGGAACCGTCACGTCTTCAATGCCGACAACGTGTCACCTCGTGACCTCTGGGAAACTTACCTTCCGGCCTTCAAGGCTCTCGTCACTGAGGCTCATGTCAAGGAGGTGATGTGTGCCTACAATCGTTATGAAAATGAGCCGTGCTGCGGTTCGAGCCGTCTGCTCACGCAGATTTTGCGCAATGACTGGGGCTTCGACGGACTCGTGACAAGCGACTGTTGGGCCATCAACGACTTCTATACCACTGGTGCACACATGACAGAACCAGACACCGTCCATGCCGATGCCAAGGCAGTATGGAGCGGTACGGACTTGGAGTGTGGCAGTTCGTATGTAGAGTTGCCAGAGGCTGTGCGTTTAGGACTCATCACCGAAAACCGTATTGACCAGTCAGTGTTCCGTCTGCTCAAGGCTCGTTTTGAGTTGGGAGAGATGGACGATAAAACCCCTTACGATACAATTCCTGCGACGGTCATTGCATGTGCAGAGCATAAGGCCAAGAGTCTGCAGGCTGCTCGCGAGGGCATCGTGCTGCTTAAAAACGACCGTTCGTCCGATGGCAAGAAGGCACCGCTCTTGCCGCTCAATCCTCGTCAGACCATAGCTGTGGTGGGCCCGAATGCCAACGACAGCATCATGCTGTGGGGTAACTACAATGGTACGCCCGATGCCACCATTACCATCCTTGAAGGTATTCGTAAATATCTGAAGCCTGACAACCTTATATATTCGCAGGGCTGCGATTTGGCACAGACTTCCAGCTACAGGAGTTGGATGGGTCTGGGACGTGCTGCTGGCGAACAGGGTTGGTATGCCACTTATTATAACACTACAGACTTCACTGGTCCGGAGGTAGCTCATGCGCGATATAGAAATGCCATGAAACTCTATACCTTCGGTGGTACCGCTTTCAAGGCTGGTGTTAACCTTGAGAACTTCTCGGCTGTCTATAAGACCTCAATAAAGACTCCAGAGGCAAGCCTGATTGAGTTCGATATCAAGGCTGCATGCACAAAGATCCAACTCATCGTGAATGGTAAGGTGGTGATGGAGGCGGAGGGTCAGTTGGGCGATCGCGACAGCACAGAACCCACCTATGTGCTCGCTACCGAAGCAGGCAAGAGTTATGATCTGGAGGTTCGATATGTGGCTGGCAAGGGAATCAATGCGCTGATGTTCGATATGGGCAATACTGTCCATTTTGATGACTACCAGCTGCTGAAACAGATTCGTCCAGCCGATGTAGTGGTCTTTGTCGGCGGCATCTCTCCTGGTCTTGAGGGCGAGGAGATGCCTGTGCAGATTGAGGGCTTCCGTGGTGGCGACCGCACAGACATACAGCTGCCGCGCGTACAACGTGACCTTATTGCAAAGATCCATAACGCAGGCAAGCGCATCGTATATATCAACTGTTCAGGATCGGCTATGGCAATGGTGCCAGAGGCCGAGCACTGTGATGCGATGCTGCAAGTGTTCTACCCTGGTCAGATGGGCGGTCAGGCGGTGGCAGAGACTCTGTTTGGCGACAACAACCCTTCGGGACGTCTGCCTCTCACATTCTATAAGGACACGCTCCAAATGCCAAGTTTCCTCGACTATAGCATGAAAGGTCGCACCTATCGTTATATGAATGAGAAGCCACAGTTCTGCTTTGGTCATGGTCTCTCATACACCACCTTTGCCTATGGTGAGGCACAGCTCGTGGCGGCTGACTATACTGCCGATGGCAAGATGAGCAAGGAGAAGATCATCATCCCTGTCACCAATACCGGCACACGTGACGGCGCAGAGGTGGTTCAGCTCTATGTGCAGCGTCCTGATGACAAGGAGGGTCCCGTGAAGACACTTCGTGGCTTCAAGCGCGTCAGCATTGCCAAGGGCGAAACAGTCAATGTGGAGTTTGCCATCGATGATGAGACCTTCGCATGGTTCGACACCAAGACTGGTCAGATGATGGCTCTGAGCGGAAAGTATAACCTGCTCTATGGCGGCACCTCTGATGATGAGTGTTTGAAGAAAATCGAGGTAGTAAGACCATAACTACATATTATTCCCCCAACAATTTAGGTATGTTGTGAGAAAGTCGTTGTGGAAGGCGAAGCCAAAGGCGCGACAGAAGCAACTATCAAGAACGCCAAGGCAATGATAATGAACCCAGCTGTCTTTGCAATGAGCAAGGGCAGCTGGTTTTGTAGATGTACATTGAATGTGAGATAGATGTTAAGATGTGAAGGTGTGAAGATGTTCAAGGTCTTCTGTAGTTCCTTTATTCACTGATGCAAGGATACTCAGATTCAAGAAATGTGGATAAATATTAAAACCTTATTGACATAATGACATAATGACCTAATGACAAATG
>CALZAP010000239.1 GCA_945614335.1 uncultured Prevotella sp. | reverse complement strand
CAGGGTGTCGCTTCGCTTTGCCCTGGGCTATGCGCTGTTGCCCTTTCAGGGCGTACTCCCACTTCGATGCTCAGCTCAGGGTCTTGTAGTTGGTCGATACGTTCTGCCGCAACGTGTGCCATCCATTGCATGATGGCCTCTGCTTTGGGGGAACTGACTGAATGATACGGAACAGTTGCTCGGTATCAGCGACATCGGTAAGTCGAACTTTCCCGTCTTCAGCACGCAGTTTCAATTGGTGACAATTTGTAACCGGTTCAAATCCTTCTTCCTTAACTTCTAAAAGCTGAGCAATGCGAAACTCAAATAAACGTTAAATTAGTAAGCATTTTACATTTCTTATATTTACAAATTAAGCCATTGTCATAAACATTCGCTATCTTTGCAAAAAAATATAAGGATATGAAATACATGAAATTGGTTTTTACTCTCTGTGTGGGAATGGCTTATCTCTCGCTGCAGGCTCAGGGCTTGAAGAAAGAACTCAGGGCGGAAGAGAATCCTCAGGTGGCATTCCCGAAAACTGTGGCTGCCGGTAACTATAGCGGAATAACATGGCTCGGGGGAAACGAATATGCCGTGGTGTGCGACAAGTCGAGGTCTGACGGATTCTTCGTGTTCCATATAAACACTGACCCCGACACGGGACAGATTTCACACGCTTATTGCGACGAGTTTCGCAGTGCCGACAGGGCAGACCGCGACCAAGAGGGAATATGCTATGTGGCGAAAGACTCGGCTATATGGATTAGCGGGGAGGGAGACAACCGAATAAGGGAATACAGCCTCAAGACGGGAGAACGCACGGGCAGGGAGCTGGACATTCCCGACAGCCTCAAACAGTCGTATCCGAACATGGGATTCGAGTCGCTGACATACAACGAGAAGACCGGGCTTTTCTGGACTGTGAGCGAGAGCGTGTTGCCAATAGACGGCAAGCCTTGCTCTCCGAAAAACAAGACGAAAAACCGCCTGCGCCTGCTCTGCTTCGACAAGAGCCTGAAGCTGGTGGCGCAATATCCTTACGAGATGGACATGCCGGAACTGAAATCAAATTCTGCTGAAAACTATTGCATAGGAGTGAGCGACCTGTGTGCACTGGACGACGGACGGCTGATAGTGCTGGAGAGGGAGCTTTATGCCCCGAAACTGGTACTGGGCTCGTTTGTGGTGTGCAAACTCTATGTGGTTGACCCTGAGGAGACTGGCTACGCCACTTCGCTCCACAAGAAACTCCTTCTGAGATTCAAGACTCCCAGCAGCGGCCTGAAAAAGGATTTCGCTAACTATGAGGGAATGTGTCTCGGACCGAAACTTAACGACGGAAGAAGGGTGATAGTTATGGTGTGTGACTCGCAAAACCAAATGCAGGGAATCTTGAAGGATTGGATGAAGACGGTGGTGGTGGCTCCTTGAACTCCAATAAATTAGTAACACTTACAAGACAATATAACTATGGGAAAGAAAAAAGGTGGAAAACGAATGAAGAAAAAAGACTTGGTGAACGCCTTGACAAATCTGTTCAGAGACAACCCCGAGTCGACATTCAGTTATAAATATATTTTCAAGACTCTTGGTCTTGACACACATCCGCTGAAGATGCTTGCCATCGACATTATGGAGGAAATGGCATGGGACGACTTCCTCACTAAAGTGAGCGAGTTCTCATATTGCCTCAACACAAAGACTCAGGTGCAGGAGGGCGTGTTCAGACGTAAGTCGAACGGCAAGAACAGCTTTATACCTGACGACGGAAGCCAACCGGTGTTTGTGGCTGAACGTAACTCCATGTCGGCACTCGACGGCGACAGGGTGAAGGTGACATTCATGGCAAGAAGGGAGAAACACATAAAGGAAGCCATGGTGATTGCAATACTGAAGAGGGCGAAAGACGAGTTTGTGGGCAAGCTGAAGGTGGACAAGGACTTGGCGTTTCTTATCACTCAGGACGGACTGCTGCCCTACGACATCATCATACCAAAGGCAAAGACCAAGGGTGGAAAGACTGGCGACAAGGCCGTGGTGAAGATAAAGTCGTGGCCCGACGCCGAACACAAGAACCCTATTGCCGAGGTGGTGGACATACTCGGACCGCAGGGCGACAACAACGCGGAGATGCACGCAATACTCGCCCAGTATGGACTGCCATACAAATATCCGAAGAACGTGGAGGCCGCGGCGGAGAAAATATCGGCGGAGATAACCGGGCAGGACATTGCCGAAAGGGAGGACTTCAGGGATGTGTTTACCTGCACCATCGACCCTTACGACGCAAAGGACTTCGACGACGCACTCTCCATCAGGCTGCTCGACAACGGACTGTGGGAAGTGGGTGTGCACATCGCCGACGTGTCTCACTATGTGAAAGAGGGATCGATAATCGACAAGGAGGCGGTGAAGAGGGCAACGAGCGTATATCTCGTGGACAGGACAATACCGATGCTGCCGGAAAGGCTCTGCAACTTCATCTGCTCGCTTAGGCCTGACGAGGAAAAACTGGCATACAGCGTGATATTCGAGATGGACAACAACGCCGACATAAAGCGCTGGCACTTGGCGCACACGGTGATAAAAAGCAACCGCCGATATGCTTACGAGGAGGTGCAGCAGATACTTGAAGACAACGGTGTGGTGGACGGACAGGGAATGCCCGCGCCGCCTGCCCCGAAGGGTGGATACAAGGGCGACAACGCCGCAATGCTCATCCAGCTCGACAGCCTTGCAAAGCTGCTAAGGACAAAGAGATTCAAAAACGGGGCGGTGAAGTTTGACCGCGAGGAGCTGCACTTCGACGTGGACGAGAAGGGAAAGCCCATACGCTGCTTCTTCAAGAAGTCGAAAGACGCAAACAAGCTGATAGAGGAGTTTATGCTGCTCGCCAACCGAACCGTGGCCGAAAGCGTGGGAAAGGTGAAGAAGGGAGGAAAGGCGAAGACACTGCCTTACAGAATACACGACCAACCAGACCCGACGAAGCTCGAGACTCTGAGGCAGTTTGTGGTGAAGCTTGGATACAAGATGAAGACATCGGGCACCAAGGGAGCCATTTCGAAGAGCCTAAACTCGCTGATGGACGAATGTGCCGGAAAGAAAGAGCAGAAACTAATAGAGACCGTGGCACTGAGGGCCATGATGAAGGCGAAATACAGTATACACAACATCGGTCACTACGGACTGGCCTTCGAATACTACACTCACTTCACGTCGCCCATCAGACGATACCCCGACACCATCGTACACCGACTGCTCACAAAATACCAGGCTGGAGGACGATCGGTGAACAAAGACCACTGCGAGGAACTTTGCGAGCACTGCAGCGACATGGAGTTAGTGGCACAGAATGCCGAGCGCGACAGC
>CALZAP010000238.1 GCA_945614335.1 uncultured Prevotella sp. | reverse complement strand
TAACTTTATTTTAATTTTTATCATGATTTTCTTATTTTTTCCTATTTCCCTTGGCTATTTAAGATAAATATATTATTTTTGCCGCAAATATAATAATAATGTATCATGAACCAATTAATACATCGAAACCTAAGCGGGAGACAACTTGCGCGGAAAGTGCGCACTGCCGCATTAATCTTTTGTTCATCAGTGTTCCTAACTAATTGTGACAGTAATATGACAATCGAACAACAAGTAGACACCCTCTACGACAAGATGTCGCAGGAGGAGCGTATCGCACAACTGAGAAGCACATACATGGACCAGCTGTTCAACGAGGAAGGACAGTTGGACACCGTGCAATGCCGAAAGCTCATTCCCTACGGCATTGGCCATTTCTCGCAGTATGCAAGCCAAAAGCCCACCGACGCCAACGTGCTTCGCGACCGTGTGGCTGCAGTCCAGGACTGGCTTATCCACAACACCCCCAACGGCATACCGGCACTCTTCCACGAAGAGGTGCTCTCGGGCATCAACACAAAGGACGCCACCGTCTATCCGCAACAGATAGGACAGGCCTGCTCCTTCAACCATGTGCTGGCGGAGAAGAAGACACGGCAGACGGCCACCAACCTCAGGAAGATGGGAGGAGTGCTGTCGCTGTCGCCTATGGTTGACGTGGTGAAGAATCCTGGATTCAACAGGCTTGAAGAGTCTTACGGCGAAGACGCATACCTCTCTGCCATGATGGGAACGGCATTCGTGCGCGGACTACAGCAAGGCGACCTGAAGAAGGGCGTGGGAGCATGTGCCAAGCACTACCTCGGATATGGTGGAGGCGGCGACGCTGAGGAAAAAGAACTCATGGAAGAGATTATACTGCCTCACGAGACAATGATAAGACTGGAGAATTGTAAGGCTCTCATGCCTGGCTACCATGCCGTGAGAGACACCAACTGCGTGGCCAACCACTGGATCCTTACCGACATACTGCGCGGCTACCTCGGATTCGACGGAATGGTGGTGAGCGACTATACTGCCATCGACCAGATACCAGGACTTGAGACCCCGCTCGAGAAAGCTGCCGCCGCCATCAATGCCGGCAACGACGTAGACTTCCCACATGGAGCCAACTACATGTTCCTGCAAGAGGGACTCGACAAGGGCACGGTAGACAAAAAGGCCTTCGAGCGTGCCGTGAAAGACGTGCTGAGATACAAGTTCCGCGCCGGGCTGTTCGACTCCGACGCTTATCTCTACAGCAAGGAGAAAATCACCCTCGACAGCAAGGAGGAACGACAGACCGCATATGACATCGCGTCTCAGTCGATAGTGTTGCTGCAAAACGACGGCATACTGCCTATCAAGGGCGACAAGCACATACTTGTAACCGGTCCGAACGCCAACTCCATGTGGGCGATGTGTGGCGACTACAGCTTCCCGTCGATGGCTTACTTCTGGAAAGGCATTACCGACGACCTCGACCATCCTCATATCGTGTGTCTGCTGGAAGGCATGCGCGACCGTATGCCAGGCAATATGGAAATAAACTATTCGAGAGGATGCGACTGGACTGAGGAGATAGAAACGAAATACTCCGAGGGCGGCGACCAGCGTGCATGGGAATACAAGCTGCTTCACCGTAAGGTGGACTCCGGCGAGACTGCCAACCGCGCAGAGGCACTGTCTATGGCTGAGGATGCCGACGTGATAATTGCCGCCATGGGAGAAAACGTGATGCTGTGTGGCGAAAACCGCGACCGTCAGGGACTTCGCCTTCCCGGCAGTCAAGAGCGTTTTGTGGAGGAACTCATTGCTACGGGCAAGCCTGTGGTGCTCGTGATGTTCGGCGGTCGCGCACAGGTAATCTCAAACATCGCCTCCCGTTGTGCCGCCATCATACAGGCATGGTATCCAGGAGAAGAGGGTGGTAATGCCGTGGCAGACATTCTGTATGGCAACATCTCGCCCTCGGCAAAGCTATGTGTGAGCTATCCCAACGTGGAGCTCTACGAGCCGCTGTGCTACAACACGTCAGTCAGTCAAGACAGTCGTGTGGCATGGCCCTTCGGCTATGGTCTGAGCTACACCTCTTTTAAATATGACAATATGAAGATGGATTCTGAGGCAAAGACCACCGACGAGTCGTTCACCCTCTCGTTCGACGTGACCAATACCGGCAAGATGGATGCCGACGAGATAGCCCAGCTCTATCTCTCGCCCGAAACCGCCACCCAGCATATCCGTCCCATCCAGCTTCAGGGCTTTGCCCGTGTGTCGTTGAAGGCAGGTGAGACCAAGACAGTGAAGATAAAGGTGTTCACCGACCAGTTGGGCTATTATTCTCATACAGGTTCCCGTCAATGGAACATCGTCCCCGGTCGTTTCATCCTTAAAGTAGGCGCTTCGTCGCAAGACATCCGCCTCACTCATCCCCTCACGCTCACAGGCGAAAAGGTAGTGAAGCCGATGAGGGATAATTATTTCTCGGTAAGCAGCGAATAAGATTTAAAGAGGAGTGAGGAGAGAGGAGAGAGGTGTGAGGAGTGAGGAGTGAGGAGAGAGGAGAGAGGAGTGAGAAATGTTCTGCCGCTTCGGAAATGGGGGGGTACTCTCATTCCCAGCGCAGTTCGGTAATCTCACTCCTCTCTCCTCTCTCCTCACTCCTCATTAAAAACTCTCCTCATTCCTCATTTCTTTCTCTCGTTCCATTTTTCCAGTCGTTTATACTCCTTCTTTGTCAGTCGCATAAACGAGCCGTGTTGTGGGCCGTTCACACCCTTTATGTCCACAGGGTCGGAGAAGTTGCGCATGAAGCGGTCGGCCTTGCAGATGCGGTAGTGCTTCGGATTTGAGGAATATTCTATGTAGGCAATGCGCCATGTGTCGTCGCCCACGAGCTGGAATGCCGACACACCCTCACATTTCTTGTTGCCTTCAAAGTCCACGTAGTCGTCGTCCACAGGCAGGCTCCATGGGCCGGTGAGCGAGGGAGCCGTAGAGGTGAAGAGCCCCGGTTTGCCGCCCTCCTTCTTTATCATCATGTGGTAGAGGCCGTCGGCAGGCAGGAAGTTGATGTCGGCGTCGATGGTGGCATAGCCCCAGTCGAAAAGCAGGCGAGGCTTGGTAAGGCGTGTGAACGACTTGTCGGCATAGGAGTAGTACATGCGGTCGTATGCCTCCTCAGCCTTGTTCCACATCGAGTAGTAGATGAAGTATCCGCCCTTCTGTCCGTCGCTCCAGGTGTAGTTCGGGTCCCAGAATATCTGCGGTGCCCATACTCGGTTTATCGTAGCCCAGTTCTTGTAAACGTCGGGAGACTCCGGGTCGCAGAATATGGAAGCGCCCTTGCGGAAGTCGAACGTCACCGACTTCCAGATTATGAGGTC
>CALZAP010000237.1 GCA_945614335.1 uncultured Prevotella sp. | reverse complement strand
GGGGCGAAATAGAAGTTTGCTCCGACGAATACATCAACATGCACATGGCCGCCACATGTCTTCACTACGGACAAGAGGCTTTCGAGGGACTGAAAGCATACAGGTGTCCGGACGGAAAGGTGAGGGTGTTCAGAATGGACGAGAACGCAAAACGACTGCAGAGCACTTGCCGTGGAATCCTCATGCCAGAACTGCCGACAGAGCTGTTTGAGGAAATGGTGAGAAAAGTGGTGACACTGAACCAGGAATGGATCCCGACATACGAAAGCGGTGCAACACTATATATCAGACCACTGCTCGTGGGAACAGGAGCACAGGTGGGTGTACACCCTGCCAACGAATACCTCTTCCTCATATTCGTAACACCGGTAGGACCTTACTTCAAGGGCGGCTTCTTCGCCAACCCATACGTCATAATACGCGACCACGACCGCTCGGCACCTCTCGGCACCGGCATCTACAAGGTGGGCGGAAACTATGCCGCCTCGCTGCTCGCCAACAAAAAGGCACACGACCTCGGATACGCCTGTGAATTCTATCTCGACGCAAAAGAGAAAAAATACATCGACGAGGCTGGAGCTGCAAACTTCTTCGGAATAAAAAACAACACATACGTCACTCCAAAGTCGACAAGCATACTGCCGTCAATCACAAACAAGTCGCTGATGCAGCTGGCTGAAGACCTCGGGATGACAGTGGAGCAGAGACACATACCGGAAGAGGAACTCGAGACATTCGAGGAAGCCGGAGCATGCGGCACCGCAGCCGTCATCTCACCTATCTCACGCATCGACGACGTGGAGACTGGAAAGAGCTATGTGTTCGGAGATAAGCCGGGACCAATGAGCGAAAAACTATACAACCTGCTCAGAGGAATACAATACGGCACTGAAGAAGACAAACACGGATGGACTAAAGTCGTGATTGACTGACACTTGTCAACTCGTCAACTTGTCAACTCGTCAACTTGTCAACTCGTAAACTTGTAAACTTAATTTATTAATATTATAGCTATGTTAAACAAGAAAGTAGAAGAGGCTATCAACGCCCAAATCAATGCAGAGATGTGGTCGGCATATCTCTACCTGTCGATGGCAGCATGGTGCCACGCAAACGGAAACCCAGGGTTCGGAAAGTGGTTTGAAGTTCAGTTCCAGGAAGAACAGGACCACGCCAAGATCCTTTTCAACTATGTCATCTCAAGAGCCGGAAAGGTGGAGCTCAAGGCCATAGAAGAAGTGCCTACACAGTGGAACAACCTTCTCGACGTGCTCGAAAGCACTCTCGCACACGAGCAGAAGGTGACATCGCTCATCAACAACCTCATGGCCCTGAGCGAGCAGGAAAAAGACTACGCCACATCGAGCATGCTCAAATGGTTTATCGACGAGCAGGTGGAGGAAGAGGAAAACGCACAGAACATCATCGACAACCTGAAGATGATAAAGGACAACGGATACGGACTCTACATGCTCGACAAAGAACTCGGAGCACGCACCTACACCCAGGCTTCACCATTAGCAGGCAAATAAATGTCAAAAGGTAAACTACAGAAATTCGCTGAGATGGAGACGTTTCCCAACGTGTTCCAGTTTCCATATTCAGCCATGACAGACAATAAGCCCTTCGCCATGAAAGGATCGTGGCGAAGCGGCTATTTCCATAACGACAACCCCATAGTGCTCGAACTCGGATGCGGCAAGGGCGAATACACCGTCGGGCTGGCAAAGCTCTTCCCAAACGTCAACTTCATCGGAGTGGACATTAAGGGGGCAAGAATGCACGCCGGGGCTAAGCAGGCCGTGGAAGAAAACCTGAAAAACGTCGCCTTCCTTAGGACAAACATCGAGATAATCGACAGGTTCTTCGACGAAGGCGAGGTGGAGGAAATATGGCTCACATTCAGCGACCCGCAGATGAAAAACCCAAGGAAGAGGCTCTCCAGCACTTTCTTCCTGGAAAGATACAGACACTTCCTCGCCGACAACGGCATAGTGCATCTCAAGACCGACAGCAACTTCCTCTACACCTACACGTCGCTGATGGCAGACCACAACAAGCTGCCTGTGCTATTCCGCACCGACGACCTGTACCACACCGACGGAATCGACCAGGACACAAAGCAGATTCTCGCCATACAAACCTACTATGAGGCTCAATGGATAGAGCGGGGACTGAACATAAAATACCTGAAATTCCAACTGCCGAAAGACATAAAGTTGGAGGAGTCGGAAGTGGAAATACCTCTCGACGAATATCGTAGCTACAAACGTACAAAGCGCAGTTCACTGGAAAAAAGCAAGTGAACCGCGCTTTTTCTATGTCAAAAAGTGAGGATTATTGGCTTCTATTTCAATAAAAAATATGAAATAATTTTGTAATTACCATAACTTTTACTACCTTTGCGGCTGATATTGCAATATTGTATGTACAAACAGGAGAAAATAATGCCATACGACAACCACGGCGACAAGGGAAAACAGGTGGAAAAGATGTTTGACAGCATCGCTCCTACATACGACCTGCTGAACCACAGGCTGTCGTGGAACATAGACAAGGGATGGCGAAACACAGCCATCAACGCCTTGGGAAAATACAACCCCAAGACCATGCTCGACGTGGCCACAGGAACGGGCGACTTCGCCATTCTTGCGGCTAAGAAACTGCGGCCGCAAAAGCTCGTGGGTGCCGACATTTCGGAAGGCATGATGAATATTGGAAGGCAAAAGGTGGAAAAAGAAGGACTGAAACACATCATCTCGTTCGAAAAGGAAGACTGCATGAAACTCTCATTCGCCGACAATACCTTCGACGCATGCACGGCAGCCTTCGGAATAAGAAACTTCCCCGACCTCGACAAAGGACTCGCGGAAATGTGCAGAGTGCTGAAACCGGGCGGACACCTCTGCGTGATAGAACTTACACAACCGGCAAAAAACCCCATGAAAACACTGTTCAACATATACTCCCACACGGTGTTGCCAGCATGGGGAAGAATAATCTCAAAAGACAACAAGGCATATTCTTACCTCACGGCCACCATAGAGGCATTCCCTCAGGGAGAAGCGATGATGGACATACTGCAGAGAGCAGGATTCAGGGAGACTTCATTCAGAAGACTGACATTCGGAATATGCACACTATATTTGGCAACAAAATAAGAAACAATAAACATTTTTACACAATGGACAAAAACGGACTGATAGGTTACCCCTTAGGACATTCGTTCACCATCAGCTACTTCAACCAGAAGTTTGCTGACGAGGGGCTCGACGCTGTTTATGCAAACTTCGAGAGTCCAACTATTGACGATTTTTTGGAAGTGGTAGAAACATACCCTGAACTGAAGGGTCTGATCGTCACAATACCT
>CALZAP010000236.1 GCA_945614335.1 uncultured Prevotella sp. | reverse complement strand
GTATAATACCCCTGAAAGGAAGCTGAAAGACTAATATTGTCAATCCATCACTTTCACTTGCCTGCCGTCGCAATGAACAATCTTTGCGTCGGAGAGATGGGCCATGAGGATGTCTCTTTCTACGATTATGGCGTTCAGGGTCCCTGAATTGGGGTATCGGTTGAAGAAGATGTCGTTGCTCATGTAGAGCCTTATTCCGGTCACTCGCCAGTCAGTCCCCATCACGTTGTAGTAGTTGAGTATTCGCGGCAGCACCCTTGGCAACACTTTTACTCCTGTCCGTCCGTCGGAAAAGTCCAGCACCGCCACCACATGCCAACGCTTTCTCGTGTCGTATGCCTCCTCCTTTTGCCCATCTTTCATTTTCTGCGAGATGGTGATATGGCGGCCGTAACGCTTGTTTATCGTGTTCATCATCTTGCGGAATAGCTGTCCGTGTGCCGAGGTGTCGTTAAGTTGGTAAACGCCAATGTAGTAGTGTATCATCTCGTGAATGATGGTGTCTTCAAGCTCTTGCTCCGGAAGGTCGAAACGGGTGTTGATACGCAGACGGAAGTTGTAGCGTTCCACACGTCCGTCAGACAGCCTTCGCTTCTGAAACTCGCATTTTCCCAAAAACGTCTTTGCGTCGCTGAGCATGATGGGGAGTGGCGGCAGCTTTCCTTCAAACATCAGTTTGTTGTACTCTTCGAATTTGCTTTTAATATAGTCTACGGTTGCTCTCATATCGTTGTTTTTTTGTTAGTTCTTGAAATGACGCTGCAAATTTACGTATTATTTTCCAAACCACCAAGACTTTTCGCCCTCGGCGAACCACTTTTTCGCCCTCAACGAAAAACCATGTAGAAACAGGGGCATAAATAACGACCGAAGGCCGACATAATTATTGACCGAAGGAGGTCGTAAGTGACGACAGACATTGGTCACCAAAAAAGGGTGAAAGCGTAACTCGTAACTCTGTAACTCACTTTTTTCCTGTTTTTCTGACCTTCAGTCTACACGTACCTTATTATATATAGAATTAAATTAATATTAATTAATAATACAACTAAGAAAGTCAACTACTCGGCACCCCTGTTATACATCCGAGTAGTTACTAAGATAGGGAAGAGCAAGGGCAGGAAGTGAAAAGCGGGAAAAAAGCGAGTTACAGAGTTACGAGTTACGCTTTTCACTAAAAGGCAGGTTATAGGAAGCGACTTCTCAGCTCACTTTCATACTGCTTTGCGTCTACAAAGACAATGCCTTCCATGCCAACTTTCCTTCCACCCAAAATGTTTTCCTCACGATCGTCGGTGAACACACATTCTGAGGGGTTGAGGCCATAACGGTCGAAAAGCCGGTGATAGATCTCAGGCTCAGGCTTTATCACCTTCTCTTCCGAGGATATGACATAGCCATCCAGTTGTTTGAAAATTTCAAATTGGCTGATGGTAGTGTGAACCTTACTGCACCAGTTGGTAAGTCCGTAGAGTTTGAAGCCTTCGCCCTTTAGCCGCCGGAGCAGTTCGTTCATGCCGTCAATCTCCTTGGTCACGAGTTCCGGATAGTGTTCGATGAAGAGTCGTATCTCTTTCTCAAACTCACTGTTGTTTCTTATCCATTCTTCCATTATCACGTCGAATGGTTGCTCCTCTCGGTCGAGAAGGTGTTGCAGTTCTTCGTTGTATATCACAGGCGTAAGAGCCTTACATCTCTCGTGGTCGGGAACATACTTTCGGAAGAACGAGAAGAAGTCGTAGTCCACGAGTACTTTTCCAAAGTCGAATATCAGATTTTTTATCATATTTTTTTTAAGTTTCACATGTGTTCTCCACCAACTTTCCCTCAGCCTCCAATGCGTTCCAGATAGAGTAGCGTGCTTCGGGTGCCATCTGTTCTATCTGGGCATAGAGATTGCGTATGGAAGTGCGATGGGAGTCGGTTTCGTAGGGACAGAGTGTCACCTGTTTTTGGTATCCGGCCTCAATGGCATATTCGCGAATGTCCTTTTCTTCACAATAACACAACGGACGGATGATGGTTATCGGCATCTTCCGCATGTGGAGTACCACCGGCATTGTGGAGAAATGGCCTTGAAAAATGGTGTTCATCAAGGCCGTATGTATGATGTCGTCATTATGATGGCCAAGGGCTATCTTGTTGCAGCCCAATTCCTGGGCGAGATTAAACATCTGCTTTCTTCGGTGCCACGAACAGAGAAAGCATTTGGGTTTATGGGTGGATATTGTCTCGTCGAACGAGGTTGTGACCACATGGAGTTTCACACCGAGCGACGAGCAGAAAAGTTCAAGATATTCGGTTGAGGTTTCATATTTCACGTTTGCCATTCTTACATGTATGGCCTCAACCGTAAACCTTGGTTTGATAATCCTGCTTCTTTTGGCAAGCAGTTCCAAGAGCAAAAGGGAGTCCTTACCGCCGGAAAGGCCTACAAGTATATGGTCGCCATCGTCGATGAGGCCAAATCGGCCCATAGCCTTCTTAAAAGCCTTTTGTAATCTATTTTCAACGGCTCCACTCATTTCATAAACACGAGATATACGGCACAGATGATGAGAAAGAAAGCCAGTATGTGGTTCCAGTGCAGGTTCTGTCCCTGAAACATTATATTGGCGATTACCGCAAACACTGCGAGGCTAATACACTCCTGAATAACTTTCAGCTGAACGAGGTTGAAAGGTCCTCCATTGCCAATGAAACCAAGCCTGTTTGCCGGCACTTGGCAACAATACTCAAAGAAGGCTATGCCCCATGAAAACACTATCACTCCGAGAAGCGGCCATTTCGATGCCACTCCTGTCTCTTGCAATTTCAGATGCCCATACCAAGCAAGTGTCATAAAGACATTGCTTAGTATGAGCAACATTATTGTATAAAGTCCGTTCATGACTATACTAACCCATTCTTATGTAACCAATTTTTCCCGTTTGGTGTTAAAAACCATAGGAGAGTCAATAAACATGGTATGCCTACCATACCCAAAATTATGTATGCACCCATTTTTAATTCTTATTCTTTTTTTGTTTGACAATATAAGACCTAATAAAAGAAGTATTACGGAAACTGTACCACTTAGGGCATATATTAACCACCTACTATCTTCTAAATCCTTAATTAAAGATGCCACGAACACACCTGTGAGAAAGTATTTTGAAACATCAATAAGATAATTTCCTAATTATTCTTTCCACATAATCAATTACTTAACTTTTTGTTCATTGCTGCGGCAGCACGACGTCCGTCTCCCATGGCAAGGATGACGGTAGCTCCACCACGCACGATGTCGCCACCGGCAAATACGGTAGGACGCGAGCTCTGCATGTCGTCGTTAACGGCAATGGTGTTTTTGCGGCCAAGTTCAAGGCCCT
>CALZAP010000235.1 GCA_945614335.1 uncultured Prevotella sp. | reverse complement strand
CGGCCATCGTCACACCGAACTCACGATAGAAAGTACCGCTCGTACCGCCAAGGAACGACACAGGCACGAACACCGCCGACATCACAAGCGTGATGGAGATGATGGCACCCGAAATCTCGTTCATGGCGTCGATACTTGCAGTAAGCGCACTCTTGTAGCCTTGGTCGAGCTTGGCGTGAACGGCCTCCACAACCACGATGGCGTCGTCCACCACAATGGCAATGGCCAAGAGCATGGCGGAAAGCACGAGGAGGTTGATGGAGAAACCGAAAATCCAAAGGAAGAGGAACGTTCCCACCAACGCCACCGGAACGGCAATCATCGGGATGAGCGTAGAGCGGAAGTCCTGAAGGAAGACGTAAACCACCACGAACACGAGCAGCAGGGTGATGACAAGCGTGAAGATAACCTCCTCGATAGAGGCGAAGAGGAACTCCGTAACGTCATAGTTTATCTTGTATACCATGCCCGGAGGGAACGCCTTTGCCTGGTTTTCCAGCTCAGCCTTCACGTCCTCTGCAATCTTTGTGGCGTTGGAGCCTGCAATCTGCTGCACCATACCCATCACCGACGGCTGTCCGTTGTTTTTCATCGACACATTGTACATCAATCCGCCGAGTTCCACTTTCGCCACGTCTTTCAGTCGAAGTGTCTGTCCGTTCTGGTCGCTTGAGATGATGATGTCGCCATACTCCTTTGCAGTCTTCAGACGTCCCTTGTATCTCATGGTGTATTCGTATGCCATGTTGCTCTGCTCACCGAACTTACCCGGTGCGGCCTCGATGTTCTGCTCGGCCAGAGCTCCGGTGATGTCGCTCGGAATGAGTCCGTGCTGCTTCATCTTCTCTGGCTCAAGCCAGATACGCATAGAGTAGGTTTTCATACCAGGCGACATTACACCGCCGACACCCGATATACGCTTCAGTGCAGGTATGACGTTGATGTCGTTGTAGTTGGTGAGGAACTCGTCGTCATATCGTCCGTCCTCAGATGTGAGTGTGAACATTATGACGTTAGAAGTCTGACGTTTTTCCACCGTCACACCCACCTTTGTCACTTCAGCCGGCAGCAATGCCTGAGCCTGGCTCACGCGGTTCTGCACGTTCACGGCAGCCATGTCAGGGTCGGAGCCCTGCTTGAAGTATACCGTGATGTCGCAATGTCCGTCGTTGGTGGCCTCTGAGGTCATGTATATCATGTTCTCCACACCGTTGATGCTCTCCTCGAGAGGCGTCACAACGGAGTTAAGCACCGTCTGTGCGTCGGCACCAGTATAGGTGGTCTCGACAGAGATTGTAGGCGGCGCCACATCGGGATACTGCTCAATAGGCAGCGAAATGATTCCGATGATACCCAGCAGCACGAAGAAGATGGAGACCACCGTCGAGAGCACCGGGCGCTTTATGAAGTTTGTAAATGTCATGTTTTTGTTTTTTAGTTAACAAGTAAACAAGTTGACAAGTTTACAAGTTATTTGTTCTTCCATTTCAGTCAACTCGTCAACAGAGTATCAACTCGTCAACTTGTCAACTCGTTAACTTGTCAACTGATTTATATTACTTTTTCCCACTCATTACATCAGCGAAGTCGGATGCCGCCCCCTGCTTCTCGCCAAGTTTTGCGGCGTCGTCTATCTTCTTGTTGTACTGCTCTTCGGAGATTGGCTTAATCTCCATTCCGTCGGTCAGCGAGGTGATGCCCTTCGACACATAGCGGTCGCCCGGCTTCAGACCTTCGGTCACGATGTAGGTGTTGCCATCGTCCTGTGGGTTAACCTTTATCTCTGTATACTTCACCTTGTTGTCCTTGCCAACGATGTATACGAACTTCTTGTTCTGCACTTCCGAAGTGGCTTCCTGCGGGATAATCACCACATTGCTTGCAGACACAGGCACAATGATCTGACCTGCACCGCCTGAGCGGAGTTCATGCTTAGGATTGTCGAAGTGGGCTATGAGCGACACTGAGCCGGTGGCAGCGTCAATCACACCGCTCGCCTTCACCACCTTGCCTGGCTGGTCGTATACCGTACCGTCGGCCAGCTGCAGCTTCACAGCGGGATAAGCGGCAATGGCTCCGCTGAGTCCGTCAGCGCCCTTGGTCATCGTGAGCATGTCCTTTTCCGTTACAGAGAAGTACACCTCCATCTTGTTTATGTCCGAAACGGTAGTGAGCGGTTCTGCGCTCGATGCGCTTACCAGAGCTCCCACCTTATAAGGCAGCGAGCCCACCACACCTGCTGCCGGGCTCTTCACATAGCAGAAGCTCAAAGCCTCCTCGGCAGAAGCCAACGCGGCCTGAGCCTGGGCAAGAGAAGCCTGGGCGGTAGAGTAGTTGTTCTCTGAAGTCTGAAGCTCAAAGTCGCCAATCACCTTGTTGGCATACAGCTGCTTCGAGTTTTCGTAAGTCAGTTTTGAAGTGGCGAGCTGTGCCTTGGCAGTGTTCACCGCAGCCTTTGCCTGGCGCACCTGCGCCTGGTAGGTCTCATTGTCGATGACAAACAAGAGCTGTCCGGCGCTTACTGCCTGTCCCTCGTGCACGCAAATCTTTGTGATGAAACCCGACACTTTCGGACGGATCTGAACATCCTGAATACCCTTGATAGTGGCAGGATAAGTGGTCTGCAACTCTGTTCCCTGTGTTTCTACGGTTCTCACTGCATACTCGTTGTCGGCGAAATTTGGCTTACCGCCAGACTTCCCTCCGCACGATGCGAGCGCAACTCCGAGAGCCGCAATCATTAACATTTTTGTTCTTTTCATACCTATTATATTTAATATGTTTTGTAATTTCTACTATAAACTATTCGAAAACCTAACCTCATGTATCAGTTTTCGAGGTGCAAAGATACACATTATTATATTAATAACGCACAATCGTCCACTATATTTAACATCTTTTCTCTCAAATTGTGATTTTGTAGTAATAAAGGAAATAATACACTTATTTTTCGGAAAAATCATTGTAATATCGGATTTTATTGTTACTTTTGCACGGAAAAACTAATAATTCGTCTATGAACATGACAGCAGAAGAGCAGTTGAAAGCCGACCAACAATACATGGCCAAGGCACTGGCAGAGGCAGAAGAGTCGGCAAGAGCGGGTGAAATACCCATCGGCGCGATTGTGGTGTGCAAGGGAAGAATAATCTCGCGGGCACACAACCTCACCGAGACATTACACGACGTCACCGCACACGCGGAGATGCAGGCCATCACCGCCGCCGCAAACACCTTGGGCGGCAAATACCTCACCGACTGCACACTTTACGTCACCGTCGAGCCGTGTGTGATGTGTGCCGGCGCCATCGGATGGGCACAAATCCCGCGCATAGTGTTCGGTGCCTACGACCCGAAGCGCGGCTACCGACGTTACGCCCCGCAAGCCATGCACCCTAAGGCGGAAGTAA
>CALZAP010000234.1 GCA_945614335.1 uncultured Prevotella sp. | reverse complement strand
GAAGAATCGGGGCTGCTTGTTGAAGTCCACCTCGCGTACCTTTATATAATCGCCATTGTGGATTTCGGTGATATATACACCGTCAGCAGCGTTCTGCTCAGACTTCACTCCACGTGAAAAAGCCATGGTCTCAGCCTCCACACGCTGGTATGGACAGAGCTTTCCTATCGGGTCAACGCCCTTCTCAGTGTGATGGATGACGGGGAACGATCCGTCGGCATTGTACTTGAACTCTTCCACGGCACAGCTGCGGCCGAAGCCTCCGCCGCCAGGCAGCTTGCCTGTATGGTAGAAGAAGTAGCTATGTCCCTTGAAGTCTGCCACACCACAGTGGTTGGTAAACGATTTTGTGTCTTCGAGAGGCATTATCGGGCCCATATACTTCCATGGTCCTTCGGGTTTATCGCTGACAGAATAGGCAATATGCTCAGGCACGCCTCCTGCAGCATAGAGCATCCAATACTTGCCGTTGCGTTTGGTTATCCACGGACCTTCTGTATAGCAGTCCTTGTATTTCTTGCCCTTCACCCTTTCTTTCATGGAAGGAGCGCCGAAGCCTTCCTCGGTCATAGGTATTTTCTTCACTTCGCCGTCGATGCTAATCATGTCGCTGTTCAGCTTGGCGAAGTATAGCTGTGGATTACCCCAATAGATGTAAGCCTGTCCGTCATCGTCTATCATGACCGTTGGGTCGATATTGTCCCATGAGCCATTGTCGAAAAGCGGTTTTCCCAAGGCGTCCTTGAAAGGACCTGTCGGCGAGTCGGCCACAGCCACACCGATGGCCATGCCGTTTGTAATGGTTGAATGGGCACAAATGTACCAATAGTACTTTCCGTTGCGCTTTATGGTTTGTGCCGCCCAGGCACGGTCGTCTGCCCATTTGAAAGTGTCCAACGACATAAGTCCGCCATGGTCTGTCCAGTTCACCATGTCAGCCGTAGAGTAGCACCGCCATTCATACATCCAGAAGAAGTCGGCATTGTCCTCATCGTGTCCAGTATACATATACATCCTGTCACCATCAACCATAGGTGCAGGGTCGGAAGTAAACCACGTCTGCACAACGGGATTCTGTGCCTGAACAGTGGCAGCAGCTGATACAAGTCCAGCCAAAAGCATGTTTTTAATCCTCATAATTTTTCTATGTTTTTCGTTTATAGAGTTAATTCTGTGTGCAAAGTTACGCAATTTTTCCCATACCACTGACTAATTTTGTTACATATACATTAGGAAATGTATCAAAAGGCTATGCGATATTATTTTTTTAATCTTTTAATTTCACGAAGCGACTTGCATTTTTTCAGAAAAGTTTGGATAAATAGCGAATTTTATTCCGTAATGAGGGCGATAAACGAGGAAGAGTATGGCAGCTACTGGACAACAACTGCGTATTGTCAAGAACAGGAATGATGTACTTGCAGTACTTATTCACCTTGGATATTTGGCATACGACGGCGAGACTCAAGAGTGCTATATACCAAACAAGGAGGTTGCTTGCAGGATTGAAAAACAAATTGGCTTAAGCGCAAACCCGTAATTTTGGCACGGATGTCGCTAAAACCCTACACCCTACATTATTTAAGACTAAACCCTTAATTATCAGATAGTTGCAGAATGTAGGGTACCATCCAACCCTACATCAACCCTTCATTCAACCTACACAAATTGAAACGCGCTGAAACGAAAACAGAAAACATGTAGGGTGAATGTAGGGTTAGTGTAGGGTCAAGCACCACCCTACATTCACTAAACTCTTGATTATCAGCGAGAAATCGTAAAATAATGTAGGGTGTAGGGTGTCAGCGAAGCTGGCTTATATACAACCAGCCCCAACACTTCTTCATCCAACAATCCAAACGTCGTCGGCAACAAAGTTAAACGTCTTCGGCGAGACTGTCACTACTATGACAGGCCTCGGTCATAGTTATGACAGGCGACTGTCGTAAGTTGACAGTCGGCGAGACATAAGGTTATGTTCAACCTTCAGATTAGTTGCCCAAACGAGTTGAGTTACTTAAACAACAGCGGAGCCATCTCGCGCAGAGAGCGACGCCAGGTGAGGAACTCATGGGCGGTGCCTTCCGACACATAGCTATGGGCATTGATGCCGGCTGCCTTGAGAGCCTCAACGGCCTTGGTCACGCCTTCGGGATTCTCCTTGCTTCCGCAACTGATGAAGACATAGGAGGGAGCCTGTTTGAGAGGTTCGATATCCTTGGGAGCGTAAGTGCCACCGGAGAGGAGTCCCCAATAGCCGAACACCTCGGGATATTTCAAAGTACACATCTTGGTTTCCATGCCACCCATCGACAGTCCGGCCATGGCACGATAACGCTTATCGGCCTTGGTCTTGAAATTGGCGTCGATGTAAGGAACGAGGTCTTCAACAAGCACACGCTGGAATACTGTCCAGTCAAACTCGTGCATGTGTCCCCACTTGCATTCGTTGGTCATACCGTATGTGCAGACAACGATAAACGGCTCACACTTGCCTTCGGCTATCATATTGTCCATGATGAGGTTGGCACGACCTTGGTTCATCCATGCCGTCTCGTCCTCTCCCCAGCCATGCTGCAGATAGAGCACAGGGAACTTCTTCTTGCCGTCGTATGTAGGAGGCAGATAGACAAATGCCCGGGGGCCACCCTCGCCTATCCAATGAGGATTGTCGGCAGGAGTGTTCTTTGAGGGGAAATTCACTTCTACAACCTGCCCGTGAGGAACGTTCTTGTATGCGAAGAAGTCCTGGTCGGCACATGGTATCTCGATGCCGCTCTCCCAACGTACTGAACCGTAGTAGTTCTTTGCGCCCGGATCGTTAACCACGCCACCGTCGATGGTCAGGTGATAGTAGTGGAAACCGGGATCCATCGGGCCTTCGGTAGTGCCTGTCCATACCCCACCCTTGTCCTTGTGAAGCACAGTACCGCCTGTACCGCCAAGGCCGAGGCTTACAATCACCGACTTGGCATCGGGAGCAACAACACGGAAACGGGCATAACCCTGTGAGTTGACCATAGGATATTGCTGGCCAGGCTGGTTCAATGGCGACGGACGGAAATCTTCCTTCACCACGGCATTGTCGAGAGCCGGATTGAAGTTCTTCAGTGCAAAATATACCTTTTTGTATTTCAGGTCCTTGTCTATTGGCAACGGATAGTTGTTGGCTCCAATCCAAGAGTCGGCATCGGATAGATTCCAGAATGTCACATTGGTGATGACATCCTTGTTGCGGCGCATCACGCGGAAGAGGTTCTCATATTGAGCCTGATGCAAGGTCTTGATATATTCAGGCACCTCATACGACTTGCCGCGTTTGAACTGCAGCTGGCCTCCCATCTCCTCGTTGGTACGGAGGTCGAGTTCGGTGATGTGGACCTCGCTGACAATTTCCTTGTATTTCTTTATTGCAGCCTCGAAGTCTTCCATC
>CALZAP010000233.1 GCA_945614335.1 uncultured Prevotella sp. | reverse complement strand
AACAACAATCATCATATACAGACGACTTATTACTAAAGACCTGATATGCAACATCACACTGCGACATCAATTCTTCAAGTTTTTCCTTTCACATCACTCCGTCAAAAGAGCATGCAACTGGCCTTCATGCTGTTTTGCCTCATGCTTCTGGCCTCATGCGGCAATGGGAAGGGCGGTGCAAAGGGAGAAGGTGCGGCAAAAGAGACAGCCACTGCCAGCAATACCAAAACGACCGGCGAGAAGACCGTTGAACAATTGCTACAAGTCTATGACGGACAGGACAGAAGTGAACAAGTCGCCACAGCCAACAAAATTTTCGCCCTGCTCCACCGCGAGGAGTTGACCGACAGTCTCATCAAGGCAACCAACAGCACTCCCAAAGACAGCCTGAATATGCTGGTGTGGTATTGGGCCGGCGAACATCTATGGACCACTCAGGACTATACCCAGGGATTGCGGTATGCCGAGAAAGCGCTGCCGCTGACCTACCGGTTGGGCGACTTGTCACTGCAAAGCTATTGCGAGCGACTTGTGGGCCTGTTCTATTTCCGCCAGTCGGACTATGAGAAAGCCGTCAGCCATGTGAGCAAGGCTCTTGACATCGACAAGAGTGAAGGCGACAAAAGCCGTATGGGCAGTTCGCTCAACACGTTGGCAGGCATCTGCTTGGCAGCGAAACAGCTTGGCGAGGGAGAAAAATATATCCTTGAAGCCATACGCATCTGCGAGGAAGCCAACGACTCCAATCTGTTGCCCATCCGCTATGGTATGGCATCGGAAATCTACCATGCCAAGGGCGACGATGCGCGGTCGTTGGACTATGCCCGCCATGCTTTCCAGATAGACTCTTTGCGTGGCAACACGGCAAGAATGGGCATACGGCTGTCGCAGATGGCTGCAGCACAGATCGCCCTCAAACAAGATGCGGCGGCTGAACATTCCATCCGGCGTGCCATCCCGATACTGGAAAAGGCTGGCAACGAGTTGTCTCTCTCCATCTGTCGTAACCAAATGGGCGAACTGCTCAACCGGCGTGGGGCACACGCTGAGGCTGTCGCCTATTTCAGAAAGGCAGCAGAGACATTTGCTCTAAGGAAGGACAAATATAATGAGAGCCGAGCACAGATGGGACTGTATGAGGCTCTGAAAGAGAGCCATCCCAAAGAAGCCGGACAACATTTGCGGAGATATGCCACTTTGAAAGACTCTATCTATCAGCATGAGGTGGAGCAGGCTGTCAGTCAATATAATGTGAAATACAAGACCGAGGAACTCGCACACAAGCAGCAACAGGAACGGTTAGAGAAGCGTGTCATCCTTTTTGGAGCCATCGCCTTGATAGCTGTGCTGCTGCTTATCGTCACAGTAGCCATCTATACAAGCAGGACACGCCGCCGAAACCACATGGCACTGAAAAAACTCTCTGCCATGCGTGAGAACTTCTTTACAAATATCACCCACGAATTCCGCACGCCACTCACCATCATACTCGGGTTGAGCCACGATCTCGAAACCTACAATACAGCAGAGGTCAGAGACAAGGCACTGGCTATCAACCGGCAGGGAAAAGCCCTGCTCGAACTCATCAACCAGCTATTGGACATCGCAAAGGTGAAGTCGGCAGTGGGCAAGGCAGACTGGCGCAACGGCAACATCATGGCCTACCTGACCATGGTCGTGGAAAGTTATCAGGACTTTGCCAAAAGCCATAACATCCAACTGCAGTATCTCTCGAAAGGCGATGTGGTGATGGACTTCGCACCCGACTATGTGAACAAGGTGATGAACAACCTGCTGTCAAACGCTTTCAAGTTCACCCCTGAATATGGGAAAATAACCGTAGCTGCCTGGCGTGAGAACAACCTGCTGCACATCGACGTCAGCGACACGGGGACAGGTATGGACCAAGAAACGATGGCCCACGTCTTCGAGCCATTCTATCAGGCAGAAAACAACTCCCGCCACATTGGAACGGGCGTGGGACTTGCGCTTGTAAAGCAGATCATGGATGCCGTAGAAGGAACGGTAACACTGGAGAGCAAGGTAGGCAAGGGCACAACCTTCCATCTCAGCATCCCCATTTGTAATACCATCAAGAAAGAAGTAGGCGAAATGGACAACACGGCTGCTGCGGCATTGCTGACCGACAGTGAGCCTATGCCTGCTGACAGTGACAATGGTGATGATCAGTGCCGTCTGCTCGTCATCGAGGACAATCGCGACATCGCAGCCTACATCGGTGCGCAGTTTGCCCAACGATATGCCATCAGCTATGCCACCAATGGCCATGAGGGACTGGACAAGGCGCAGCAGCTCGTGCCCGACCTCATCATCACCGACCTGATGATGCCCGGTATGGACGGACTGGAACTGTGCCGGCAGCTACGTGCCAACGACATCATCAACCACATACCCATCATCATCGTTACGGCAAAGAATACGGAAGAGGAACGC
This sequence comes from uncultured Prevotella sp., assembly GCA_945614335.1. Classification (GTDB taxonomy): domain Bacteria; phylum Bacteroidota; class Bacteroidia; order Bacteroidales; family Bacteroidaceae; genus Prevotella. The sequence continues at coordinate 1,012 of CALZAP010000233.1, read as the reverse complement.
ATACGCGGTCTGCAGGCTGGAGCGGACGCTTATATCGCAAAGCCTTTCAATGCCGATGAACTGCAAACACGTGTAGAGAAACTGCTCGAAGGACGGAAGCTGCTGCAACAGAAATATGCACAGACCGTTACTGAACACAAGGAGGAAGATGAGGAACAAAACACACCGCAACCATCCTCCAATGACCTGCGCTTCCTCTCCAAGGTCTCGGATGTCGTCTATATGCAGCTCAGTCGCTACAAGAGCGTTGATGTCGAGATTATTGCTTCAAATCTATGTATGAGCAGCAGACAGTTCCATCGCAAGATGGTAGCGCTCACTGGGCGCACACCTACGGCATTTATTCAACGCATCAAGATTCAGAAGGCAAAGACCTTGCTGGACGGAAACCCGCAAAAGAACTTCAATGAAATAGCAGACCTCTCGGGCTTCGGCGACTACAGCAACTTCGTGAGGGCATTCAAGAACGTATGCGGCATTACGCCTACTGAATACAGAAGGCAGAAAAATCAATAAAAAATCAGGCATATAATAGCTCAACTGATATGTTCCGTGGGTGGTCGGATATGTGATTTCATTCCTCTTTACATAAGAACTTACCATGAATCCACGGAAAATATCCGCTGTGCCGATATTTTGGGTACAGCATATTGAACACCCTACTTACTTATCTGCAAGTTCAACATAGAACTGCAATTTTCTGGTAGATGAGAATCAATAATCTAATACCAGAAAATTGCAGTTCTATGTTGAACTTGCGTTGTTGTGGGGGTCACTGTTTCTTGTAGCGTGATTTCTGTTTCAGGTCGTCGGGACGGGTGTCGTAGATTCTCTTGCCGGCGGCGGGAGGCGCGAGGAGGCAGGGCGGCAGAGGCTTGCCTTCTGCCGTGCGGCGCACCACGGTTTCAAGCACGCGGGCGTATTCGTAGTGTATGCGGGCATCGTCGCGGTCGGCGTTGTTGTAGGCGATGAAGCGGAGGTATTCCACGCATTTGTTGAACCAGAAGTCGGT
>CALZAP010000232.1 GCA_945614335.1 uncultured Prevotella sp. | reverse complement strand
CCACAAATGGATACCCACCAAGTTCTACACGGCTTTCGGCAGTTTGCTGTACCGCAAACTGGCTGAGTAGCGGACTGTAGTCCGGCGCATAGTATTTTGTGAAGAAGGTTGCGTCGGCTCCGAGTTCACAAGCCAACACTCCCGCAATCTTAAACTTCAGGTAAAGGTTGGTGAAGATGTTTATGCTTGGAACAGGCAGCACGTCGTTCTGGCTGCAGTTTTGCCATGTCACCACGTTCTCCCAGTTCAGTGGTCCCAGTCTGAAGTCCTGCATCAGTTGTGCCGTTATGAGGTTGATGTTGCTGCCACACTGCATCACTTCCACGTTCATGTTTGTCAGTGCGCTTGTGGTGCGGTCGTAGCTCATGCCAAGATATGTGTAGTTCTGTATTTCCTCTATAGCCACACGCAGTCTTGTCTTTGTCTTCCTGTATGTAAACAGTCCTTCCACTCTTGTCCTTGTTTCCTTGCTGAGGTCGTTGTTGTCCCACCAAAGGTGTTTGGAGTGATAGTGACGCTGCAGGAAAACGGGGTGAAGATTGTAGAAATGGGCTTTTGCGGCTAAGGTGACAGTGTCTCCCCAGAGTCTGAAGTTGAGGTCTGTCGAGAAGTCCACCTTCAGTTGTCCTGCATCTTCACCAGCGAGCCATGTCTCAGCCATGAGGTTGTAGTGGAAGGTGTTGCCGAGCGACTTTATTAGCTGTCCGCCTACGCTTACGCTGTTCTCGTTCCATTTTCCCATCACGACCATGTCATTTCCGCCTTCCTCGGCAGCCTTTACGATGTCGGGCATGGTGAATTTCCTAAGTTCGTGAGATGCAAACACTTTCAGTCCTGCCTTCACCCACTTGTTGAAACCCTCAAGCATAGCTATTGCGAAAGTGTTTTTCACCTGGGTGAGTTTTGTCTGGTCGTAAATGGAGTCGCCGGCATACGCGTTTGCGGCATTCAGGTCATAGTAAGTATTCTTGTAGTACCCGCTTGGCGATTGGTATGCCTGATAGATATGGTCGTAGTTGTTGAAGTCGAGAGTGTGAATAAAGCTTGTCACTGGCACATACTCTTTCTTCATTGTCGCAGCGATGGAGTCTTCTACTGCCTTTGCGGCGAGAAGGCTGTCCATCTGTTCTTTCGACCCTACCTTCACTCTTGTGGAGTCAGCGCCAGCCGCAGTGTCTTTTGCCGGTTCGTTACCCGCAATCACCGCACCGTCAGGTCTTCCCTTAGGCTCCGCTTCCTTTTTGTTCTTTCTCTGTCCCTGGTCTTTTTTGTCCTTGTCGTCTTTGTTCTCGTTGTCTTTTTTCGACTGTTGTGCAAACTTCCTCGCCTTTATTTCCTCTTCGGTCATCTTCACGTCGCGATAGAATCCCACGCTGTATCTGTGTGTAAGGAAGAAGTGGAAGCTGTTGTTGCGGTTCCAGTTCTGCTGCAGTATTGTAGGCATTTCGTCGGTAGACAGCCGGTCTTCGAAAATGTCTGGCTTTGTGATATACTGGTCGTCTGTGAGTCCTCCGTTTTCCGCCACTTTCCTGTGATAGGTCGAAAACATGGTGTGCATCTTGTATCTGTCGCCGTCATACGACCCGTAGAGCAGTGCTCCGAAATGCGAGGTGCTTTGGTTGCTGTAGTAGCCGCGTGCGTAAGAATAGTTCAGGTCGAATCCGAATCCGAGTTTCTTGTCGGCATTCACCGCAAACTTCGCGTCGATATGGTCTTCACCGTTCATCTTGTCGCCGCAGTTGTCGTAAGTGATGTTGGTAAGTGGCGAGAGAGTGTTGGTGAAGAGATATGTGTCGGGCTGGAATGTCACGTAGTCGTAAGGCTGTACGAAAGCGAACTGGTCTGTAATCTGTCTGTCCACGACAATACGGTTGATACGAGGCGTATAGTTGTTTCCCGTGGTGTTAAACTCTCCATATTTTCCAGTGTTGAATATGGTGTTCATGAAGAGATGTTGCATGGTGTCGGGTACAGCCGCCCTTGTGTCGCCGAATTTTCTGTCAATGGTCCACACCCTTAGCCCCTTCGGCACTTCCTTGTTTTTCGTGGTGTCGTTGTTGTGTTTGTTGAAATTATGGTTGCCGCCCCCGTCGGGAGTTATGGTTCCGTTGCCGTTAGTGTCTATACGGTCAAATCCCTGCGCCATGGCGAGCGCAGAGACAATGGTTGCGACAAGTAAAAATACTGTTCTTTTCATTTAAACCTTGAATAATCTTAAAGCTACTTCAACAGTCTTGATGACTACTGCTGTTCCGATAATCCAGCCTCCCGTTTCGAGGTCCACCTTGACGTAGATTACGGCTCCGACCACAGCCAAAATCATGAATACGATATTGAGCACATTTCTTATCTTGAGCATCATCCGCTCTTTGTTGTCATAGTCGTCTGGACGTCTGTGACGCATCTGCGTCTCCACCATCTCGTCTATTTTCTGCGCATTGTCGTTTGTCATTTTTTTCCGTTTAATAGAGTTTCAAACTTATTGAAGAGGAAATCCTTTCTGTCGATGGTCTTTTTTCTGAACTTGCCGCTTATTCTGAGCAGCTTGTTCTTTTTCTTGTTAATGGCATATTCGTCAGTTATCCATTCCTCGGCTTTGTATGTCTACGGGTCTCTTTCCTCCTCATACAGATAGTGTATGCGAATCATTCTTAATTCGAGCTCCCCGTTTTTGCATTCTGCCACGAGGTTGTAGAAGAAGCGTGTTCTGTCGAGTGACAGTGATGAACTCTTGAACACGAGCCACTCCTGGAACGCGCCGCACAGTTCACCCTTTTCATGATCGTCTATCACTAACCTGCTGAACTCAGTCTGGTTCTGTTCGGTGGTCATCTTGACGATGTATTTTTTTGTAATGTCATAAATTTGCTCCTTTGTTTTCCCCGGTGCTTTAATGACCGTCGAAAATTCCACCTTTCCGTCCACCACTGGCACTGCTCCTGCCAGGTATTTTGCGTCAGGATTGGTTTTTGTTTCCTCCGTCTCTTCGATTTCCACACGTTCCCACGTATTGTCCTGTGCCATTGTAGCCAGGGGCATCATACACAATAATGCAAATACTATTTTTTTCATATTTTTCGTTTATATATTTGTAATTATCTGGCAAAGTTACGAATATATTTTCAAATATGTGTCACAATTCCTAAAGATTAACACTTTTTTATCCGTTTTCTTCTTCCAGCAGGCTTTTCAGTCTGATTATTTCGTCTCGATATTGCGCAGCCTGTATGAAGTCGAGGTTTTTTGCAGCCTCTTTCATGAGTTTTGTCGTGTTGGCAATGCTCTTTTTCAGCTGTTCCGGAGTCATGCTTCTTATTATCGGGTCAGCGGCGAAAGCACCTTCCTCCGGTCCGGAATAAGCAGAAACAGAATATGTCGATGTTTTATTCGTTTCCTTCGTGTCTTGAGCACCTGCTTCGCTCCGCAGCAGGCTTTTAGAGTTTTTCTCAATCTGTTTCGGCACTATGTGGTTCACCTCGTTGTAATGCAGCTGCTTCAT
>CALZAP010000231.1 GCA_945614335.1 uncultured Prevotella sp. | reverse complement strand
GTTGCAGGCACCTGCCGACACCGCAACAATATAGCGGAAATACAACTGATGCTTCATAAACGCGTCGAGCACTCCGCTCGTAAAAACTCCTCGCATGCCTCCTCCTTCAAGCACGAGACCTGTATTTCTGTTAATTAGCATAATAAATAGCCTATAAATATTAAAAAATCGATGCAAAGATACTACATTTCCAGAAAAAATCACTACCTTTGCGAGATAAAAGTCAATTATTCACCAAAATTTAATGAACATGTTCACTGCAAACACGTACACAAAACGCAGAACCAGGCTGAAGGAACTGGTAAAAAGCGGAGTAATAGTTCTGTTCGGCAACAACGAGTCGCCAATGAACTATCCTTCAAACACGTACTACCCATTCCGACAGGACTCGTCGTTCCTGTACTACTTCGGACAGCACCGCGACGGACTGGTGGGAGTGATAGACGTGGACAACAACCGTGAGATACTCATCGGTGACGACATCGACATTGAAGACATCGTGTGGTTAGGAAAGGTTAACAACGTGGCAGAACTGGCAGCCGAGGTCGGAGTTGCCGAATCGGCTCCCATGAAGGCCCTGAAGGACATCTGCGACGAAGCCAAGGCAAAGGGAAGGAAGATTCACTTCCTGCCACCATACCGCCACGACATCATGATACAGATAATGGACCTCCTGGATATTCACCCGTCAAAGCAACGAGAGGCGGCATCGCTCGAACTTATTATGGCCGTGGTGAAGCAGCGCTCAACAAAGGAGCCACAGGAAATTGATGCTATAGAGAGAGCTTGCGACGTAGGCTACCTCATGCACACAACGGCCATGAAAGTGACACACGCCGGACTGACAGAGAAATACGTGGGAGGCATCATTGACAGCGTGGCACTGTCGAACGCCACTAAAAACAGTTTCCCAACCATCTTCAGCCAGCACGGAGAGATAATGCACGGCATACCAAGACTTGACAAGCTGGAGGACGGTAGACTGGCACTTTGCGACTGCGGATGCGAACTTGACGACTACTGCTCTGACAATACACGCACATTCCCCGTGGCCAACAAGTTCACACAACGACAGCTCGAAATCTACTCCATCGTGGAGGCTTGCCACGACTATGCACTGGAAGTGGCAAAACCTGGTGTGAAATGGATGGACGTACACTTGAACGTGTGCCGACTGATGACCGAGAAGCTGAAAGAGCTGGGACTGATGAAGGGCGACACCGACGAGGCGGTGAAGGCAGGAGCACATGCTATGTTTATGCCTCACGGACTGGGACACATGATGGGAATGGACGTACACGACATGGAAGGACTGGGACAAATATACGTAGGATTTGACGAGGAAACAAGACCCAACCTCGACCAGTTTGGAACCAACTGCCTGAGAATGGGACGCCGGTTAGAAGAGAACTTCGTGATGACCGACGAGCCAGGCATATACTTCATTCCAGACCTCATCGACAGCTGGCGCGCCAGCGGCCACTGTGCAGACTTCCTTAACTTCGACAAGATTGAAACTTACAAGGACTTCGGTGGCATAAGGCTTGAGGACGACATACTGATAACTGCCGACGGATGCCGCTTCCTCGGCAACAAGCGTATACCATATCATCCAGAAGATGTAGAGAGGTATATTGAGGAGAACAGGTGTTGAAAAAACATTCAAATAAATTAAACAAATAACTATTAACAAAAGAAATGAAAAAAATTATGCTGATGTCGCTGGCGGCTCTCATATCACTGAGCGCAGGCGCACAAGAGAAGAAAGATGGTGAGAACAAAAACAAACCTGTGTTCACCACTATCAAGGAAAACAAGATTACAAGTATCAAAGACCAAAACCGTAGCGGTACGTGCTGGGACTACTCCACCCTGTCGTACTTCGAAGCTGAAATTCTGAAGAAGACGGGAAAGACTTACGACCTCTGTGAGTCGTTTGTGGCAAACAAGACTTATATGGATCGTGCCATACAGGTGGTGAGACTTCACGGCGACTGCCAGTTTGCACAGGGCGGTTCTTGCTACGACCCTCTCTACTGCATGCAGCACTATGGCATCTGTCCCGAGGACGCCATGCCATTCCCCGGTTCGCTCTACGGTGACTCCCTTAACAACTTCAACGAGTTTTTCGCTCTCATGGAGCCTTACGTGGCTGCCGTGTCGAAGGGTAATTTCAAAAAACTCTCTTCACAGTGGAAAGTGGGACTGCAGGGCATTCTCGACGCATACTTAGGCAAATGCCCCGAAACATTCACATACGAGGGAAAGCAGTATACCCCACAGACTTTCATGCAGAGTCTGGGCATTAATCTCGACGACTACGTGACCATCACTTCTTACACACACCACCCATTCTACACTCGTTTTGCAGTGGAAGTGCAGGACAACTGGCGCAACCCGCTGTCGTGGAACCTTCCAATGGACGAGATGATGAGAGTGATTGACAACGCAATAGCAGAAGGATACACCATCGCATGGGGTGGCGACGTGAGCGAGGAAGGATTCACACGCAAGGGCCTTGCCTACGCTTACAACACCAAGGAGATGGAAAGCCTGCAGGGTAGCGACATGGCTAAATGGATGAGACTGGAGCCTAAAAAGAAGACCGCTATTATCGACTCTTTAGGATGTACAGTTCCGGAAATCACTCCTACACAGGAGCGTCGCCAGCAGCGCTATGACAACTGGGAACTTACCGACGACCACGGCATGCTCATCTTTGGTGTGGCCAAGGACCAGAACGGCAAAGAATATTATATGGTGAAGAACTCATGGGGCAAGACTGGCGACTACAAGGGCATCTGGTATATGACCAAGAGCTACATTGCCGACAACACCATGGACTTCATGGTAAACAAGAATGCTATTCCTAAGGATATAAGGAAGAAGCTCGGAATATAAAATGAAGAGTGAAGAGTATTTAAAATGAAGAGTGAAGAATGAAGAATGAAGAATAAGATAAACGCAGACATCATGCGCAGCCATTCTTCATTCTTCATTCTTCATTCTTCATTCTTCATTCTTCATTCTTCATTCTTCATTTAATACCGCTTTATTTTAAAAAAACAAAAAAAATTGGGGTTCTATACGGATATATTGATTTTTTTTCGTAATTTTACACGCTGATTGCACACTTGCGTGGAATCACACTACATCGGAAAGAAAAAAAACAATATAAATGCATTTTAAATGGAACTACGAAACACCCTCAGCCGAAAGAATAAAAGCAGCTAAGGAACTGGCAGAAAAAATCGGAATGAGCCCGGTACTCGCCGACCTTCTAATAAGAAGAGGCATTAAAACGGAGTCGGCGGCCAAACGATTTTTCAGACCTATGCTCAGCGAACTCATTGACCCTTTCCTTATGAACGATATGGACATTGCTGTGGACAGGCTAAACGATGCCATGGGACGGACGGAGAGCATCATGGTGTTTGGCGACTACGTCGTGGACGGATGCTCCGCTGTGGCATTGGTCTACAAAGTATTGCAGCAGTTTTATTCTAACATCGAAT
>CALZAP010000230.1 GCA_945614335.1 uncultured Prevotella sp. | reverse complement strand
GTACCTCCTTAGGGTCAAAGCCTTTCACTTCCTGCGGCATCACCTTTTCCACCCCATTTTTTATATGGCCCAGCTGTTTCTGTGCGTTGAGATGGAAATCAGCCCTAAGGGAGTCGGCACACGATGCCATTTCGAGAGCGTTGTCGCGGCAGTAGCGCATTATGGCGGCATTGTATCCCGTGTCGCGTTTGTGCACAGCGTCGTCGAGCATCATGCCAGCGAAATTTCCAAGTATGGTGTGTACGGTGTTTTCCTGTGGTTTTATCTTGTTAAGCATGTAGAGGCGGGCATCGGTGGCGTAGTCCTCGAAGCAAGCCGCCACTGTCGTGATGTTCACGAGCAAGTCGGGATGGAGAATGATATGTTCAGCCTCTATACCGTTTTCCGTCTTCCTTGGCAGCACAAGGTTCAATTGGTCACCTTTTGACACGATGGAAGTGAAATAAGCCTGGCTTTGCCTGCACACGACCACAATATCCTCGCCGGTGGATTCCAGTGTTGCCATAATCCTGTTTCCTTCCACCCTTGTTGCCACCACCCTTATTTTTGTTGCCAGCAGCCGTTGTCTTGTCTGTGGCAAGGCAGTGGAGGGGAAGAGCATCGTCAGCTTTGCAGGAATGACGGCATGGTCGTACATGGCGCTGATGAACTCCGCCACGGCCCTCATGTCGTGTGGCCATGCCATTTTCAGGTTTTCGGTTTCCTCCAGGAGGTGCCTCATCCTGCTTCTTGCCTCGTTGACGCGCCTTCTGAGGTTTTTGTCGAGCTCCAGCTGCTTTGCCAGGAAGTCGGTTTTGGCAAACAGTCCGGCGGCAAAGGCGATGTCGAAGTCCCCTACCCTTTGCGTCACTGCTATGCGCAGCACCTTGTCGAGCGAATGGTAGAAAGACAATAACGATGCCGTCGATGATACATCAAGCACATCGACGGCATCAGCTATCATGCCGAAAAACTCATCGGCAGTATATCCTATCTGTTGTTTCACTCCTTACGGTCGTCTACATTCTCGCCCTGGGTAGGCTGCAGTTCGTTTTCGAAGTCTGTGATGCCATTGTCAACAAGAATGTTGTACCACTGTATAAGTTTCTTTATGTCGCTGTTGTGTACGCGCTCACGGTCGAACTCAGGAAGCACCTTGGCGAAGTATTCACGCAGTTCGTCGCCCTTAGCTTTCTTGTAATCGATAGAGGCAGCCTTTCCCTCTTCCAATGTCTTCATGCTTTCGAGCACCTTTGCCAATGGCACGTCGTCGCCATCGGTATACATTGCGATGTCGGCCAGTGATGTAATTCTGTCTGTGGCGAAAGCCGGCATTCTTCTGTGTGTTTCGTCGAGTATCTCCACAATAAGGCTGTTCTTAGCCCTTGAAACAAGTTTGTAAAGTCCGGGCTTGCCGGAAATCGCTAATATTGTCTGTAACATTTTCTTAATTTAATATAGTTAATATTTTATCTATTTGACCGTCGACATTCTGTCTTCCGTCGTTAATTATCTCAAAATCAGCACGGCGGCGCACTTCGTCCTGCGCCATCTGCCTCTGTATCCATTCCTTTGCCCTCTCACTTGAAATGCCGTCACGCCTCATGATTCTTTCAACCCTGACCACCTCTGGTGCAGTAACCGCCACCACCTTGTTGACGAGTCTGTCGAAGCCTGACTCATAGAGTATGGCACATTCCATCCATTTCACGCCCGAGCTTATGAAGTCGTCGGCCACGGCAGGATGGACTATATTGTTTATGGCCTTGTTGTTGTCCTCCGAGGCGAGCAGGAATTCTGCCACGGCAGCCTTGTTGAGAGCACCGTCGGGCAGGTATGCGTCAGAGCCTATCAGAGCCGTTAGTCGGCGGTGGATGTCCTCCGACTTGGCAATAAGCCTTTTGGCAGCCGCGTCGCAGTCATACACCACGATACCCCTTTCCCTCAGCTTTTCAGCCACGAAGCTCTTTCCGCAGCCAATGCCACCTGTTATCGCTATTCTTCCGTTCATTCTTCCTCAATAAGATAATCCACCTCTTTCACATTGAGCGAGGCCCTTGACACTCCGTGGGGCACAGCTCTCAACTGCAGCCTGCACTTCTCGGATTTTCTGTCTGCAACGTCGTTATAATCAGCCACCACCACAAAGTCTTTCTTGTTTATTCTCCTGAACTGGCTCACTCCCGTCACAAATTTCACTGTGACTTTCGACGGGAACGTACGCAGCACCTTTCCTTCGGGCACGTTTTCTCCAGTCACGGGAATGTCGTCGATACTCTCTTCCGTAAGCACGTCGGTCATGAATTTCACGTTCACCTTGGCAGGCACATATTTCACTCCCTTCGTTTTCTTTAGCACACACTCTACAGAAAGAGTATCGCGAAAATTGCTCACGTCGATAGGCTCAGTGACAGCCACTTGGATCATTTCGAGCTGCTTGTCAGAGGCATATACGAGCACACTGTCGGGCGAATACTCCACGTTTGATATGAAGTACATCTGTTCCGGAACCACATTCCCATGCCATTTCACGGGAACCTTCTTTTTCATTCCGTAGTTGTAGAATATGTCCACCCTCTCGTTTTTCGTGGATACAATCTTTGTGGATGCCGAGAGTTGCCCCGAGAGCAGTCTTGCCAGCTCCGCCGTGCCCACCGCAGCCTTTCCCGTGGTGTCGCGGGCATAGGTTTTGAAGTTGAGGTCCAATGGTTTTATACCTTCTCCATAGAAATACCTCACGAGCACGAGTCCCTTGTCGCGCAGCGTCACCCTCACGGTGTCGGTTTCGTCAGAAGTCAACACGACGTTTTCCGGCACGTTGACGATTCTCACGGGCACCTTGAACTCTCTCTCGTAGGTGAGGTTGAGTGTCATGAGCAGCCAGAACACCCCCGAGAGGAAGAGGAAAAACAAAAAAATCAGAAATTCCCCATTCACAGTGCTGAACAGGAAATTCCTGACCTTATGGGATATGATGCGCCTTATGGTCATCTACAGAGTGTTATTTAGCCAACTGTGCAGTTGCGTCCTTGAACACGTAGCCTTTGTCTACACGAATGGTCACGCCCTTTGCGATTTCCACTTCGACTATGCCGGCAGCGATGTCCACCTTCTTCACGGTGCCGTAGATGCCGCCACCAGTAACCACCGACATGCCTTCAGCCAGTGAGTTTTGGAATTTCTGTATTTCTTTCTGCTTTTTCTGCTGTGGTCTGATCATGAAGAACCACATGACGGCAAACAGAGCCACCATCATTATCAGCATACTCATTCCGCCTCCATTAGCGCCGCCAGCCTGGGCAGCCAAGATTAGTGTTGTCATTGTCTTTTTTAATTATTAATAAGGTGTGAATAAAAATCTATTGTTGTCCGTCCTCGTTGCTGTCTATCATGTCGCCGATGGTGTTCATCGACTTCAGCATCTTTCCGTTGGCAATGAGGTTTCGAGCTATGGTGTCGAGCATACCGTTGATATAGCTTCCGCTTCTTGGTGTGCTGTAAAGCTTTGCGAGGTCAACAAACTCATTGATGGTCACG
>CALZAP010000229.1 GCA_945614335.1 uncultured Prevotella sp. | reverse complement strand
CGGCGAGGAAAATCGTCATCACCTCGTGGAACGAGTAGTTGGCTGGATGCATGATGCCGTGACGCGCCACATCCATCATTCCCGCACTCATCACAGCACCGATGACCACGCCGAGTGAAGCTACGATCATGATGGTCTTGAACTTTGCCACCTTAGCTCCGATGGCAGAGTTGAGGAAGTTTACAGCGTCGTTGCTGACGCCTACGAAGAGGTCGAACACTGCCAAGACGAGCAGGAAGACCACGATAGAGAGATAAATAAATTCCATAATGTGTCACTACTTTTGTATTTCCGGGTGCAAAAGTAGCAACTCTATGTTACATGGAATTTAAACAGGTATTACATTTCTGTTAAGATTAAGCATTTGTCTTGGTCACGTCTTTCGGTATTTCCAGCCAGAAGGCGCTTCCCTTGCCCTTTTCCGACTCGAAATCCACGTCGCCGCCGAGGCTGAGGGCGAAGCTGCGGCAGACGGCAAGTCCGAGTCCCGCTCCCTGCACGAAGGAGTCCACCTTGTAGAAACGCTCGAAAATGCGGTCGTGATGCTCCTTTGCGATGCCAGTGCCAGTGTCGGTGACCCAAAGGCGCAGGCGGTCGCCGGCAGTGACGGTGAGTCCTACCGTGATGCTTCCCTGATGAGTGAACTTCATGGCGTTTTCCACAAAGTGTCCCACGATATACTCCACCCGTTCGCGGTCGGTGTTCACCTCCATGCGCGTTTCCCTTGACACAAACTCGATGAAGACGTTCGGGTTGGTGTTTTTGTTGGAACATTTTGCCACACACTCCTCCATGAGTTCAATGATGTCAAACTTCTCGACGTTAATTTTCTGATTCTCGTCGCGCGCTTCAATTTTCGAGATGTTCATCATGTCTTCGAAAATGCGCAGCAGCTTTGAGTTGTTTTCCTTCACTATCGACATGAGCTTGGCACGTTCCTCTTCGTCGGTCACCATAGGCATAATGTCGGTGAAGCCGATGATGGCATTGAGCGGAGTGCGCACCTCGTGGCTGATATTGTCGATGAAAGCAGTTTTCAGCCGGTCGCTTTCCTCGGCGTGTTTTCTTGCGTTTATGAGTTCTCGCTCTTTCTTCTTTCTGTCTTCAATACACATCGACGTGCCCACGATTTCTATTGGTCGCCCCTCGTCGTCGCGTTCCGACACGGTGCAGTAGGTTTCCTCCCAGTAGTATTTGTCGTTTGCCTGCATCATACGGAACTGCTCGCTCACCATGTCTGCCTTTCCATTGGCGAGGTCTGTAATCGCTGATTTCACTTTATTCCGGTCGTCAGGATGAATCATTTCGTACACCTGCATCATTCTCATGCCAGGCTTCGGTGTGAAAAGTCCCTGTTCCTCTCGATAGTCGTTGTCGAAAATTATCTCCATCGTATTGAGGTCAACGCGCCACGTGGCAAGTTTCATGGCCTGTATGATGAGTTCATACTCCACGTCCAGTCCCTCGACGGCAGCCAGGTGAGCCAGCTCTCGCTCCATCCTTTCCCTGTCTTTCTTCTGTTGCCATAAGAAATAGACGAGAGAGAAAAGCACCAGCAAGGCTATCAGCAACACCACGATATAGGTGAAGTTGCCGGAATGAAACTCATTTGGTATTATGTCGCAAAATATACTCATTTGTTAAATTGAATATTGAAAGTTGAAAATTGAAGATTTTCTTCTTTTGCCTACAAAGTTAGAAATATTTTCGTATGATAGCAAGGAAAAGAGGAAAAAAAATCGGATTTACCACAATTTTCATGGTTTAATGTGGGAAAATGAGGGTGTTTTTCACGAAAAAAACGCCAATTGCTTTGTAGAATCGTTTTTTTGAAGTAACTTTGTACCGAAAAAATATTGTTACACAAAAGCAATGGGCAGTTCTACATACACAGAGATACTGACGAGAGCAGTCGACCAATTGTCCGACCCTGCATCTCTGAAAGGACTCTTCCATCAGCATCAGGATGGCAATCCACTACCTTCGGGCAAAGTGCTCGAAGAAATTATCGATTTGTCAAGAGCCATTATCTTCCCAGGCTACTACGGCAAGTCAAAAATCAACAAGCACACCATCAGATACCATATAGGCTTGGCAGTGGAAAGACTGTCGAAACTGCTTGAAGAGCAGATTCTCGCCGGACTATGCTTCTCCTGTCCGCACAGCGGAAAAGGGGAAAACACTCCATGCAAACAGAAGGCAAGGGACATGGCCATGCAGCTCATAGCCGACCTGCCCGAAATAAGGCAGACTCTCGCCACAGACGTGGAGGCGGCATTCAACGGCGACCCCGCGGCAGAGAACTTCGGCGAGATAATCTCATGCTATCCCGTGATAAAAGCGCTCACCAACTACCGCATAGCCCATAGGCTACACACCATCGGAGTGCCGCTCATACCAAGAATCATAACGGAGATGGCTCACTCGGAAACGGGCATCGACATTCATCCCGCAGCCACCATCGGCCACCACTTCACCATCGACCACGGAACGGGTGTGGTGATTGGAGCCACCTGCATCATTGGCAACAACGTGAAACTCTATCAGGGAGTGACACTCGGAGCCAAGAGCTTCCCGCTCGACGAAAACGGCAACCCGATAAAGGGAATAGCACGACACCCAATACTGGAAGACAACGTGATAGTCTACTCCAACGCCACCATCCTCGGACGAATCACCATCGGACAAGGCTCGGTGGTGGGAGCAAACATCTGGGTGACGGAAAGCATGGAGCCGTATTCGAAAAAGTACAAGAAGGAGGAAAGGAAAGGAAAGTAAATTAAAAATTAAAAATTAAAAATTAAAAATTAAAAATTAAAGGTTTTCCTTAGCCGAAGCTAAAAGACTAATGTCTTTAACTTCCCATAAGTAACAGAATAAAATAACATATAAATGGAACAAGAATTTGAAATGATTGCCAAGACATTCATGGGACTCGAGCCCGTGCTGGCAAAGGAACTCACACATCTGGGTGCGAACAACGTGGAAATAGGACGTAGAATGGTGTCATTCACCGGTAACAAGGAAATGCTCTACCGCGCCAACTTCCAACTGCACACCGCTATCAGAATACTTAAGCCTATCACTCATTTCAAGGCTCTCACTCCCGACGAAGTGTATGAAGGGGTGAAAAAGGTGGACTGGACACAATACCTGTCGAACGACAAGACCTTCGCCGTGGACTCCGTCGTGTTCTCCGAAGAGTTCAGACACTCCAAATTCGTGGCTTACAAAGTGAAAGACGCCATTGTAGACCAATTCCGCGAAACCACCGGAACAAGGCCTAACATCAGCGTGGCCAATCCCGACATAAGGCTCAACATACACATCGCAGAGGACAAATGCACTCTCTCGCTCGACTCAAGCGGAGAAAGCCTGCACCGACGCGGATACAGACAGGAAAGCGTGGAGGCTCCTCTCAACGAAGTGCTCGCTGCCGGAATAATACTTATGACCGGATGGAAAGGCGACACCGACTTCATCGACCCGATGTGCGGCTCGGGTACTCTCGCCATCGAGGCTG
>CALZAP010000228.1 GCA_945614335.1 uncultured Prevotella sp. | reverse complement strand
GTTGTTTGGCAGCAACTTGGGCGAGTAGGCGTTGCTGCGGTATGTTTTCATATCGTAGCCGTCGTAGCGTTTCAGTCCGCCGTCGGTGCCAATCCACAATAGTCCCTGGCTGTCGAAAAACATGCATCGGTAGCCCTCGGCATGAGTTGCGGGCACTGTTGAAAGCATTCTGAACTGTGACATCGCGGCTGTAGCCGATAGTATATATATAAATAAGGTGTAGACAATTATTGTCAGTTTCTTAGTCATAGAAGTTGGTTTTTCTTTTTTTTTGTCTGCAAATGTAAGCAAAATAACTTGAATAACCAAATAATTAACAGAAAATGTGATTTTCCACGCTCAATTATCGTTATTTTCACCCCATTCTCAATATGTATACCCTAAATTAATGGATTTTATACCCATTGGTTAACATTCTTTGCGTACTTTTGCAACCGTTAAAACAAAATTATCGTATCGACAATTACAAATATTACCAAGCGCATGAAACAAATTCTATCATTCATGTTACTTTTTTTTGCCTTGCCAATGGTGGCTATGGCAGAAGACAAAATCAAGTCGGGTGAGATTTGGCCTGACAACAATGGGGAACATATCAATGCCCATGGTGGAGGAATGCTTTATCACAACGGCACCTATTATTGGTTTGGAGAACACAAGGCTGCCACAACCTCCTCGGCTCTCGTAGGAGTGACCTGCTACTCGTCGAAAGACCTGCGCAAGTGGAAAAACTGCGGAGTGGCACTCGAGGTAAGTGACGAACCTGGCAGTGAGATTGAGAAAGGCTGCGTTCTGGAACGACCGAAGGTTATATATAATAAGGTGACGAAGAAATTCGTGATGTGGTTTCACCTCGAGCTCAAGGGGTTGGGCTACCGTGCGGCGAGAGCTGGAGTGGCAATAGCCGACAAACCCACGGGACCTTACAAGTTTCTGCGCTCTGGAAGGGTGAACGCATACAAGTGGCCGGTGAACTTCACAAAAGAAGACATTGCAACGGCAGAGGCTCTCAACGAGAAAGACTACGAGAAGTGGTGGACACCTGAATGGCGCGAGGCCATAAAGAAAGGACTCTTTCTCAAGCGCGACCTCAAGGGTGGACAGATGTCGA
Source organism: uncultured Prevotella sp. (assembly GCA_945614335.1). Classification (GTDB taxonomy): domain Bacteria; phylum Bacteroidota; class Bacteroidia; order Bacteroidales; family Bacteroidaceae; genus Prevotella. The sequence continues at coordinate 2,415 of CALZAP010000228.1, read as the reverse complement.
GGGACATGACACTGTTTGTTGACGACAACGGCAAGGCCTACCACATTTTCTCTTCAGAGGACAATCTCACAATACATATTGCCGAGCTGAACCGCGAGTTCACTGCCCACAACGGACGCTATGTGCGTGTGGCTCCAGGCGGACAGAACGAGGCTCCTGCAATATTCAAGCAGGACGGCAAGTACTGGATGATTACCAGTGGTTGCACTGGGTGGGATCCTAACGAGGCACGTATGTTCTCCGCAGACAGTCTTTTTGGCGAGTGGACACAGCATCCTAACCCTTGCCGTGGAGAGAATGCTAAACTGACATTTGGCGGACAATCGACTTATATTTTGAGAACCAAGGACGACCAACTCATCTTCATGGCCGACATCTGGCGTCCGAAAAATCCTATCGACGCCCGTTACATCTGGCTGCCGATAGAGTTTGAGGATGGCAAGCCAATAGTCCGTTGGCAGAAAGAATGGTAATGAATAAAGATAATAATCAAATAAACTAAAAACAGATTATATGAAAAAGAACGATGTTTATCTACAAGTGTCATCAAAGAGATTCCTCTTTGCTATGGCATTGGCAGCAGGATGCTCCCTGTTGCCGCAGATGACAAAAGCTGAGACCGCCATTCAGGCTGTTCAGCAAGTGGGGGGGGTGACTGGACAAGTTACCGACAAGAACGGTGAGACAATCATCGGTGCTACCGTAAAGGTAGTTGGAACCCAAAACGCTACCGTCACCGACCTTGACGGAAACTTCAAAGTAAACGCCAAACCGGGCCAGACAATCGAAGTGACCTACATCGGCTATAAGACACAGACCGTGAAAGTAGGCAAGGGTCCGTTGAAGATTGTCCTCGAAGACGACACCCAGGTGCTCAACGACGTGGTAGTGGTTGGTTATGGTACAATGCGTAAGAAGGACCTTACTGGTTCTGTTGTGCAGATCAAGCCCGACAAGCTTGCTGACCAGAACCCAGGCTCTGTTCAGGACCTTCTCCGTGGTACTCCAGGTCTTCAGATTGGTTTCGACTCTTCGGCAAAGGGTAGCGGTGCTTCTATCCAGCTTCGTGGTCAGAACTCACTCTACACCGATGGTAGCCACAACTCTCCGCTCATCATTCTCGACGGAATGCAGTTCAACGGCGAACTTTCGGAAATCAATCCTGACGACATCGCACAGATCGACGTGCTGAAGGACGCTTCCTCAGCAGCCATCTATGGTGCCAAGGCTGCCAGCGGTGTTATCATCATCTCTACCAAGAAAGGTAAGGTAGGAAAGCCTGTCATCAACCTTACTGCAAACTTCGGTGCCAACACAAAGGCACAGTATCGCGACGTGTTCTCACCATCAGAGTATATGAAGTATCGTGAGGACTGGTTCAAGGCTACTACCTACGGCTACGGCGAAGACGGCAAGTGGGGCTACTACGGCAAGGACAGCAAGATTCCTGTAGGCTACTACGACCACTATAGCACAGTAAGTGATAAAGACTCTTGGGCAAAGAACGGTCCGAAGACCCTTGGCGACGGCGAAAGCCTTGAAGCTCTCTACGCACGCCGTATGGGACTCGACGGCGACGCTTCACTCCTTGGCCAGAACTATCTCGCAGGCAAGACCTACGACTGGAACGACGCAACCTTCCAGACAGGTTTCATACAGGACTACAACGCCAGCATCTCCGGTGCCACCGACAACCTCAACTACTACATGAGTTTCGGCTACCTGAACAAGGAAGGTGCAATCCAGGGTGACGAGTACAAGGCATACCGCGCAAGCATGAAGATTAACGCGAAGATTACCGACTGGCTCGAAATGGGAGCCAACGTAAACTTCCAGGACCGCAACGACGTTTCGAGCGCAGTGCCTCTCGGCGGCAACTACTGGGACAACAACCAGCTGCGTCAGTCTCCATACTCTCTCCGTTTCGACGAGAATGGCAACGAGGTACAGTATCCTACCAGCGGCAACCCTACCAACGGTGGTTACAACTATCACTTCAACGACATGTATGACGACCTTGAGAAGGGCTATACCGTATTGAACACCATCTTCAACGCTAAGGTGACCTTGCCTTATGGCTTCACTTATTCGTTCAACATCGCTCCACGCTACCAGTGGTTCTACGACCGCTACTTCATGTCGGCAGAACTTCCTAACAGCGACCCTGCAGGACGTGGTGTGAACCGTAATACATCGAAGTCCTTCGACTGGACTCTCAACAACACCATCACTTGGGACAAGACCTACGACAAGCATCACTTCACAGTGACTCTCGTACAGGAGGCAGAGGAGAACCGCTACTGGTACGACGAGATACACGCACGCAACATCGGCCCAACCGACGCTCTCGGTTTCCACTATGTTTCAGGTGCCAACAGGGAGCACAGCTCTAGCTACCCCACCGACACACATTCA
>CALZAP010000227.1 GCA_945614335.1 uncultured Prevotella sp. | reverse complement strand
CTCACTCCTCTCTCCTCTTCACTCTTCATTTCCCCCCGCCCACACCTTCTTTGTCCGATATGCCGAGCCGGTGACCACACACAGAAGGTCGCCCGTTTGGTTGGTCACGCGAATCTCGCAGAAGGGGAGACGGTGGTGGTTGAAGGTTTCGGTGGCTTCGGCTATGAGAGTGTCGCCCTCGTGGGCCGACTGGAGGAAGGTGATGCTGTTTTGTATGCCAAGAGTCACAATGCCGCGACTGTTGGTAACGGCGGCGAATGCAAGGTCGGCAAGGGTGAAGTAGGCGCCTCCCTGACATACGCCGGCTGCGTTCAGATGGCGTGCCTCCACCTTCATCTCTGCACGGGCATAACCTTCGCGCACCTCGGTGAGCTGTATGCCGTTGGTGGCGGCATAGCGGTCGCCATTATTCAGAAACTCCTTAATGTTTTCCATAGCAGCCAAATATTGAGTTTACCTTGTCGGAGTCGAGCTTTGGCGTTACAAGGCTAACGAGGAACACTACGGCAAAACCGCCTACCATGGCCACTGCACCGCAGTCGATAGGGTTGAGTATGGCGTTGCCGAGCATCATGTTCAACACAGTGAGTCCAACGCCCCACACAAAGCAAGCCCAAACGGCAAGACGTGTGACGCCGCGCCAGTAGAGGCCGAGGAGGAACGGGGCGAGGAACGCTCCTGCCAACGCTCCCCAGGAGATGCCCATGAGCTGGGCTATGAACTGTGGAGGGTTAAGGGCTATCATGAGCGAGAGGGCTATGAAGAACACGATAAGCACACGCATGATGAGCACCTTGCGACGCTCTATCTTCTCAGAAACGGTGTCGTCAATCTCACCGCTTTCCACTTCGCCCACTGCCGACTTCTTGTCGCGGTAGATGAGGTCGAGGGTCATTGTGGACGAGGAGGTGAGCACAAGCGAGGCCAAGGTGGACATCGAGGCTGACAGCACGAGGAGAACGACGAGGGCTATGAGCACGTCGGGAAGTGTCTCGAGCATTGAAGGCACTATGCTGTCGTAGGCATACTTATGCTTGACCAAGCTGTAGGCTGGTTCGGGAAACAGACGGCCGAAGCCTCCGAGGAAATAACAGCCTCCCGCCACCACGAGAGCGAAGATAGTGGAGATGATGGTGCCACGGCGAATGGCCGACTCGTCGGTGATGGAGTAGAACTTGCCAACCATCTGTGGCAGTCCCCAGGTGCCAAGGGAGGTAAGTACCACAACGCCGAGAAGGCTTAGTGGAGCAGGGCCGAACCACGAGGCAAAGTCGCCTGGCTGGAAATTGGCAAACAGGCCGGACTTGTCTTCCAGGTCGTGGGCGGTGGGCACAGCCTCTCCCATGCGGTGTATGGCTTCTGTCAGTCCGCCCTGGCTGTTAAGCACCACGGCAATGACTGTGGTTATGCCGAAGAGCATGATGATGCCCTGGATGAAGTCGTTGATGGCAGTGGCCTTGTATCCGCCGAGGATGACATAGACGGCTGTGAGCAGGGCCATGATTATGGCGCAGTATTCGTATGGAATACCGAACCCCATTTCAAATAGTTTTGAGATGCCCATGTACACTCCTGCGGTGTAGGGGATGAGAAACACAAAGGCTATGACAGAAGCTGCCACACGCAGTCCCTCGTCGCCATAGCGTGTGCCGAAGAAGTCGGGCATGGTGCGGCTTTGTATGTGTTGTGTCATTAGCTTTGTGCGTTTTCCAAGCACGAGCCATGCGAGCAGTGAGCCGATGACAGCGTTGCCTACACCAATCCACGACGCCGACATTCCGTATTTCCATCCGAACTGTCCGGCGTAGCCCACAAACACCACGGCGGAGAAATAGGATGTGCCGTATGCAAATGCCGTAAGCCAAGGACCTACGGAACGTCCGCCAAGCACGAAGCCGTCGACCGACTTTGCCTGTTTGCGGGAATATATTCCCACTGCCACTGTTATGCAGAGGAAAATTATTGTAAGTAATATCTTTATGAACATGGCAATAATAGAACTTAAATTTTTAATTTTTAATTCTTAATTCTTAATTCCTCAAAACGCCACCTGTATCTGTGTCTGGATGATGCTTTGGTTGTCGCCTTGTATGGCTTTCATCGCATCGCTGCGAAGGCTGTAAGTGTATTGGGCCTGTAAGCGGCATTTTTTGAATATCCAGTACTGTAGACCTGCCATGAGGTTGGTTTTCTTCAGGCCGTTGTCGGTGTTGTAGTTCATGTAGTCGGCCATGGCAACGATATCGAGTCCCTTGTATACTGGAATGGAAGTGGCTGCATAGATGCCGAAGCTGTTGCAGTCGCCATCTTTTCCGCCGAGAACCTCCGAACGCAGGGTGACGCAACGGTTTTTGTGGTAGTCTGTGCCTGTGACTTTTGATTTCCATTCAAAGCCTGCGGCATAGCGGTTCTGCTTGTATGTCTCGCCTTCCACCACGGAAGTGTTGTACACCGAATTGGTTACGGCGGTGCAATAACCGAGTTGTCCGGAAGCTGATAAGCGGAAGTTTGGCACTGGCTTGAACTCAAGTTTCGCTATCAGGTTTTTCTTGTTGTCGCGGTCGGCGGTGTTTGTCGTTCCTCCGTTGACCGCCTCCAGCACGTAGCGCATTTTTCCCTTGAAGAGGTCGCCATAGATCATAAGTCCCATGTCGCGTCCCGACGGGTTGCCCATCAGCGGGTCGCCGCCACACAGCCATCCCACGGCTTGCGACATTGGCCCGATGCTCTCAAGCACAGTGGGCGATATGGGGTTTTCCATCGAGAACTCGATTTTCGATTGTCCAAATCTCATTCTGAACTCTTTCGAAGGCCTGTATTCGAGATAGTACTCCTGCATCTCCTTGGTTTTGAACTCGTGCATGAAGAAGGCGTAGAACTGCGGCGTGATGTCGGCGGCTACCATCAGCACGGCGCGCTTCATGTCGAAAGTGTTTGTGTTCTTGCCTTCTTCAGGCATAGTGGCTGTGTAGCCCGCCTGTGCATATCCCGTAACTTTTACTCTTGAGGCTACCGCATTGGCCCAGTACTTCAGGTCTTTTTCCTCGTTAGTCTCAGGCGGACTTGTCGTTTCCGCCCATAGTGTAGTGGCGGTGAGCAGAGCAACTGCCAAGATTGTGAAAGATTTTCTCATAATAGAAATATTTACCAGTTAATTTTTGCGTTATTTGATAAAGCGGGGATAAAGCACTGTCAAAGTGCCTTATCCTCTTAGTTCCTCTTCGGTGATATAGTCGAACTTCTCGAGCATCACCACTTCCTCTGCCTTGTCGGTGTTGTCGGCCCGGAAAACGACTATGCCGTTGCCTCCGAACATGAAAGAGTACATGTATTTTATTCCTACGCCAGCCTTGGTGATTTTCTCCACCACTTCAGCTGCAGCTCCCGGGCGGTTGTCGGCAAGCCTGATGGCATACACATTGGAGATAGTGACAGATATACTCTTGTCGCGAAGTATTCTGAAAGCCTTTTCAGTGTCGCTGCATATAAGGCGGTAGATGCCGAAACCGTCGGTATCGCCGAGTGTGCTCACTACGATGCTGAT
>CALZAP010000226.1 GCA_945614335.1 uncultured Prevotella sp. | reverse complement strand
TGATGAGAAAATATTTTATTGCACTGGCTTTGGCTTCCTTCCTTGCCGCTGGCGCTGCCGACTACAAGTGGGCTTTGGTTACGCAGAATGGAGAAACCGTATTAATGAGTGACGTAGGATACATCCTCAATAGCGACAACAAACCTACATTTACCATTGTCAAGAAAGACAACAGCACTATTGATGATGTAACCAAGATAACATTTGCCAAGATGGATGCCGCTGGCATCGACGCTCCACAGACCATCGCCAAGGACGCTGTCTATGCCAAGGTGGTCGAGGGAACGATGTCTATAAGCGGATGCAAGGCCGGAGCTACTGTGGAGATCTTCTCCGCAAACGGTAAGCTATGCCGTCAGGCTAAAGTACAAGGAGAACATACCGACATCGACGTGTCGCAACTCGCCTCTGGCATCTATCTGCTTAGAGTGGGTAAGACTTCTGTCAAATTCCAAAAGCAATAAAGTCAATAACTATGTAAATACCACTACATTATGATTAAACATATTTTCTCGATATTTACTCTGTCGATAGCTCTCGCAATGTCGGCTGAGGCACAGGTCGTTGTCAAAAAGACCGATGCCACTGGCTCTTTGACGACTGGTGACATTTACTTCCAGCAAGACGGAGACAAGGACTCATGGGCAGTAACTACCGACCCTAACGCATCGTTTGCAAATGGAATAAATATTTCCAACATTCAAAGCGTACAAGCCACCACAACGGGGTCGGAACTCTACAACTGGGCGACTTACTCTTGCCCGAAATATGTGGACTATTACATCAATGGTGGCTCTTGGTCTAATCGCGCCAAGTGGAATCTCGCTAATATCCACGACCCGTCGGTGATGCTTGCAGAGGACGGATACAACTATATGTATTGCACCGACGCAGGATATGGTGACCCTCAGAAGGAAGATGTGAAGAACGGAAAGCATGGACACTTCCAGTGCCGCAGGTCAAAGGACCTCGTCAACTGGGAATATATGGGAGCCACAATGTACGGCTTGCCTTCATGGATTCAGCCCAAGCTCAACGAGATTCGCAAGGCAATGGGACTCGCCAATTCAACGACAAACTTCAGCGACGACCTGCAGTTTGGCTACTGGGCTCCATGCGCCAGAAAGGTGAAAGACGGACTCTACCGCATGTATTACTGCATCGTATGTCCTGGTTATCTCGATCCTGCTAAGACATCATGGAGCGAGCGCGCGTTTATCGGACTGATGGAAACCACCGACCCTTCAGACCTTTCGAAATGGGAGGACAAGGGATATGTGATTACAAACTTCTCCGACAAGGACCTTAAGTCTATCTATGTATCGCCAACGTCATGGGAGAGCTGCTACTATAAGTATAACGCCATAGACCCCTCGTATATCATCACTCCAGAAGGAGAACACTGGCTCATCTATGGTTCGTGGCACAGTGGCTTTGCCGCTGTAGAACTCGACGCTGCCACGGGAAAGACCAAAGCCACACAAGGCAACCCTTGGGGCACAGGCAACGAGGCCGCTTACGGTAAGCGTATCTATACCCGTGCCAAGTCCAGCCGTTGGCAGGGATCTGAGGCTCCCGAGGTGGTGTATCACGATGGCTACTACTATCTCTTCATGGCTTATGATGCTCTTGATATTCCATATAACACCCGCGTGGTGCGCTCAAAGAATATCGACGGACCGTATTATAATATCAATGGTGTGAATGTGACTACTAATGGCGGTGACGCATTGCCTATCATGACACACCCTTATAAGTTCGGCAATGACCACGGATGGGTGGGAATAAGCCACTGTGCTGTGTTCGACGACGGAAATGGCAACTGGTACTACGCCTCGCAGCAACGTTATCCCAGCAACTATAACGGCAACGCATATAGCAATGCAGTGATGTTAGGCGGCATACGTTCCATACGTTGGAGAGAAAACGGATGGCCGGTGGTGATGCCAGAACGTTATGGCGCGGTGCCTCAGGCAGAGATAGAGGAAAGCGACATTCCTGGAGTATGGGAGAATATTTCGCTTTTTTACAAATATGGCGAGATGCGTACATCTGAAACTACCGTACTTGACGCTGACCATAAGGTGACGGAAGGATGGAAGAAAGGCTCCACATGGAGCTTCGACAGTTCAACAAACACGCTTACCATAGGCGGTGTAAATCTGCTGCTGCAACGTGAGGTTGACTGGGAGGCATCGCCACGCAAGACCACCATCGTTTATTCTGGTTTCAATGGTTCTACATCCTATTGGGGCAAGAAGACCGCAGGGCTTGCTGTCAGCGAACCGTCAGACTTCACTGTCGTGGGTAATACCGACTTCTCTTCTACATGGTGGACAGCCTTCTCTGACTATTACACCATCCCCGCCAACAACATGCTGACACTGCGTTTCGTCAATCACTCGTCTCAAAACGAGAACTGGAACAACTGGTCGGTTGTAGTTACCTCCGACGCTGATCGTGGCGATGCGGCATACAAGGAGTATTTCGTGCTGCGAGCAGACAACTTCGCATGGTTCAACGGAGATTTCAACAACAATACTGGCACTAACACCAGTGTGAAATATACGCTTAAGAGTGACTATTCGTGGCTGACATTCATTGAGGACATGGATGGCTCTACGGTAGATATGACAGTGACGCGCAACGGAGCTACCATCAGTGTCAATGCGGACATCAAAACAACAACAGGAAAGAAACTAAACGAGTCGTTCTCCATGCAGGATTGTGGCGACGGCACACAGAAGGTACGCGCCTTCCTCGTGTGCGACGGCTCGTGGTTTGAAATAGATAATACCGCGCTATCTATAGCACCTGCTAACTAATAACCTAACTACGACGGGAGCTGAACGAGAGTTTAGCTCCCGCTTTTTTATGGGTTTTAGAAAAAAAACTTCATAAAAGTTTGGAGGTTTCAGTTGAAAAGCGTAACTTTGCAGCGAATAAATAGCGTTAATTCGTTTATGGGATATTAAACATCATTTTTTTATAATAATTTGGTTCAAATTCGAGGGTGTTTGGACTGTGAAGTTTGAACGCCTAAGGTTTCGGAAGCCAAAGTGATTTGGGGAAGCCGAGACAAACTAACTACGCGCCTGATGACTGTCGTTCAATGAATAGACAGTCGCAGGCGTTTTTTTAAAGGAAAGGGAAAAATAAAAACAGAAAATATGTTATGGAAAAGAAACTTTTCGAACTGAAGAAGCTGAAAGAGGCTATTGAGAAAGAAAGAAACTGGAAACCGCTGAAACCTATCGCACTGAAAAAGGTTTTGGGATTCCTGCAAGGAAAGGAGAAACCAAGCAAAGATGTGCTCGACCGCTTGTCGCTATTCGTAGGCTTCCAGGACTGGGACTCTTTCAAGGACGCTGTGCATGGCGAAACCGACAACAAGGTCATTGGCAGCGACACATAAAAAAGAGGCATTCACCTCTCGGTGGAGCCTCTTTTTATTGCATTGTGAAAAAGGACCGATTAAGCCTTTGCAGTGTTGACACGCTTCTCCTTGATGCGGGCCTTCTTACCGGTGAGCTTGCGCAGGTAGTACAGCT
>CALZAP010000225.1 GCA_945614335.1 uncultured Prevotella sp. | reverse complement strand
TTTGTGTTTTGTATACTGCTTATATTTTTTTAACACATTTTTTCAATTCTTTTTAACTAATGTCACGCCACATTGCATGCCGTTGACATTCTTCATTAACGAAGTTACTGTAGATATTGTTGAGTTTGTTGATGTGCTGCCAATCTGTTTCAGGAAGGAGAGGAGCTTGGTGGCATCGGTGACAAACATCAGTTGGTTGCCCTCTATCTGAGTGGTGAGGGTGGTGGTGCGGTAGTTGTGGATAAGGTTTAGCTTAGAGTCTTTAATGCTCCATTTCCCGCTATATTTCTTCTTGCCGAAGGTTTCGGTAAAAGTGCCGTCGCTTTTGAAGGTAAGTGTCATTGCGCCTTTCTTCAGCCCGACCTTTTCCAGTTGTGTCTGGAGTTTTTTTTCAAGCGACGATGCCGCTACCTTTGCCGCAGCGTTTGTGAGAACGTTTTCCGACTTAAGTACTATTGCAGGTTCTTCGTATGTCCATGTGCCGACAATATTCTTTTCGGATGCTTGTTTCTTGGAGGAGAATATTGAAGTGAGACCTGAGATGACGTTATCCGACGAACTGTTTCCGCCGAGCACGTTGTTGAGGATGCTTCCTAAGTCACTTTGGGCTGTCGCTGTCTGATAGGCAAATGCCACGAGGCATAATATCGCCGCTTTTACAATGTTTCTTTTCATAATTTTCAATGATTAATATCTTTTTCAAGCCGCAAAATTACATATTTCTGTTCATTCCTGCAACAATCTTGTGAAAAAAAGAATAATCTACGTGTTTTTTTTTTAAAAAGGAAACGTATTTCCTAAAAGATTGTTATCTTTGCAGTGATTTTTAATCGATTGAAGTATGACATTGGTGATAGTGCTGATATTTATAGTGGGATATATCCTGCTCGCGACAACGCATCTTACAAATGTGAACAAGGCTGCCATTGCCATGTTCATGGGCACGGTAGGATGGGTGTTGTACATTTGCTATGGTACTGACTTCGTGATGAGCCAGCACCCAAGAGAGTATTTCGACTTCTTGGCCGGGGAATTACCAAATAGCGATCGGGTGAAGTTTTTCATTTACGACAATATATTCCTTAAATATGTGGGCAAGGCAGCGGCCATAGTCATGTTCCTACTTGCCACGATGACAATAATAGAAATACTTAACAACAATGGTTGTTTTGATTTTATCACTGAATGGATAAGAACAAGAAATTCCAAGAGATTGCTTTGGACAATAACCATTGCCACATTCCTGATTTCTGCCAATCTCGATAATCTGACCACTACAACCATGATGCTTGTGGTCATGCATGGCATCGTGCAAAACAGGCGGCAACGCATGCTCGTCGGGGCGGCTATAGTGTTGGCTGCTAATGCAGGTGGATGTATGACCGTGATAGGCGACCCGGCAGGAGTGATCCTTTGGGGAGAAGGAGCTGTCACGGCAACGAATTTCTCTGCATATCTTGTCTTGCCGGCTATCGTTGCATGGGCATTGCCTACATATCTTATCGGAAGGTGTCTGCCTTCAAGAATTGAAGTGGAGTGGCCTGCAACGCCTTACCGAGGAGATGATACCAACCTCAACCGCTGGCAACGCTTGTCAATGCTTGTGGTGGGAATAGGCGGATTATGGTTCATCCCGACGTTCCACAATATCACAAAGTTGAGTCCTTTTCTCGGGGCTCTCTGCGTATTGTCTGTGCTTTGGGTTGTAAACGAGGTTTACAATAGAAAACTTATGAATACCGAACAGATGATACAACGTCGGTTTCCCCGATCGCTACAATATGGCAGCCTGCAGATGATACTCTTTGTTATGGGCATAATGCTCGCCATGGGTGTTGTAGGAGAGACGGGATTTTTCGGTACAATATCCGAATGGATAGACTATAATATTCATGATGTATGGGTTATTGGCATTATATCGGGTATGCTCAGTGGGGTGGTGGACACATTCACCGTAGTGATGACAAACATCTCGCTGTACTCAATCGTTGATGCAGGATCACTCCAGCATTGGGTTGACTCTGACTATATGGCTTGTTTCGTGCAGAATGGTATTTATTGGAAAATAATGGCTTTTACAACATCTATCGGCGGTTGCATGTTATGTTTCGGTTCCGCCAGTGGATTGGCACTCATGAAAATGGAGAGGATGCACGTGGTATGGTATTTGAAAAATTGCACACCGAAGATACTGCTCGGATGGATTGTAGGATTGATTGTCCTGTGGGCAGAATCATTAATATAATAAGGTTGAAAATAATATAAGGTAGAGAAAATACATTAAAACTTAAAAAATATGGCTAAGATTAAGACTATAGGAGTTCTTACCTCAGGCGGTGATGCTCCTGGAATGAACGCAGCAATACGTGCAGTGACACGTGCCGGCATCTGTAACGGATTTAACATAAAGGGTATTTATAGGGGATATGACGGACTTATAAACGGCGAGGTGAAACCGTTTACGACAGAGAACGTCAGCGGTATCATCATGCAGGGAGGCACAATACTGAAAACTGCCAGAAGCAAGGAATTCATGACTCCCGAGGGAAAACAGAAGGCTTACGACACCATGGTGAAGGAAGGCATAGACGCTCTCGTTGTCATTGGTGGTAATGGTTCTCTTACCGGTGCTCGTGACTTTGCAGCTGAGTTTGATGTTTGTTGTATCGGTCTGCCTGGCACTATCGACAACGACCTCTATGGCACAGACTCCACCATTGGCTACGATACCACACTAAATACTATTCTCGAGTGTGTGGACAGAATACGCGACACAGCACAGAGTCATGAACGAATATTTTTTATTGAGGTGATGGGTCGAGACGCCGGATTCCTTGCACAGAACAGTGCAATAGCAAGCGGTGCCGAGGCTGCTATCATCCCGGAAGACTCTACCGATGTTGACCAGTTGGCTCGGTTTATGGAACGAGGCATACGTAAGTCAAAGAAAAGTTGTATCGTGATAGTGTCGGAAAGTCCTAAATGTGGCGCTCTTTATTATGCCGACCGTGTGAAAAAGGAATTCCCCGATTACGATGTGAGGGTTTCCATATTAGGCCATCTGCAGCGTGGAGGACGTCCTACAGCCCACGACCGAATCCTTGCCAGCCGAACCGGTGTAGGCGCTATCGAGGCAATAATGCAGGGACAGAGAAACGTGATGGTAGGTGTAAGAAACAATGAGGTCGTATATGTTCCTTTTGCAGATGCTATCCGCACCGACAAGCCACTTGACATGAAACTCATCAAGGTGCTTGATGAGTTGAGTATATAATACGTTTTTTGAAAAAAAGACTGTAAAGAAGGTGAGTTTTTCTTTTTTTTGGATAGGTAAAGTCGAAAACTTTGCATTTTCCTTTGAAGATTCAAAAAAAACACCTAACTTTGCAGACACAATGATTACCTATAAGTAGAAAAACTTATAATAAAGAAAAAAGACAATTGAATTAAAAAATTAACAATAAAGCGTATGTCACAGATTAATGGACACATCTCACAGATCATCGGACCAGTCATCGACGTGTTCTTCGATACTAAAGGTCAAGATGCAGAGAAAGTGTTGCCTAAAATT